>NZ_JBALOP010000032.1:109692-112815 GCF_036962685.1 Bacillus sp. JJ1566
GTTATATATCAATTAATTTCTACACTGGTGAAATTAATTGTTATTATAACTCTATAGGAAAACGTTTACAATACTTTTTTTAAAAAATTATGAATTTTAAATTAAAAAAGCGAGAGAAAAACTTCTTTTCCCCCGCTTTTAACTATTTAGACTGCACCACTTTTTTTATGGTTGGTTATGCTTTTGTAAATTGCGCTTCCTCGGTAGAGCCTTTTAAAGCAGTTGTAGAGGAGGTTCCACCTGTTATCACCTGTGCGACTTCATCAAAGTAACCTGTTCCTACTTCACGTTGATGGCGAGTTGCTGTATAACCATATTTTTCACTTGCAAATTCGGCTTCCTGAAGCTCAGAATATGCCCCCATACCTCTATCCTTATAACCTCGAGCCAATTCAAACATACTATGGTTCAAAGCATGGAAACCAGCTAATGTAACAAATTGGAATTTATAGCCCATCTTTCCGATTTCCTTTTGGAAATTTTCAATCGTTACTTCATCCAGCTTCTTCTTCCAGTTAAAAGATGGAGAGCAGTTATAAGCTAATAGCTTACCAGGGAACTTCGCATGAATAGCATCTGCAAAACACTTAGCTTGCTCTAAGTCTGGCTCCGAAGTCTCACACCAAATTAAATCTGCATATGGTGCATATGCTAATCCACGTGCAATTGCTTGATCAAGTCCCGCTTTCGTGCGATAAAATCCTTCTAGTGTTCGTTCACCTGTAATAAATTCTTGATCAACAGGGTCGATATCGCTTGTAATAAGGTCTGCTGCATCAGCATCTGTTCGGGCTACTAAAATCGTTGGAACTCCCATTACGTCGGCTGCTAGTCGTGCAGAAATTAAATTTCGTACTGCAGTTTGGGTTGGCAATAATACCTTTCCACCTAAATGCCCACATTTTTTTTCAGATGAAAGCTGGTCTTCAAAATGTACACCTGCCGCTCCTGCTTCGATCATGCCTTTCATTAGCTCAAATACATTCAACTGTCCGCCAAAACCTGCCTCAGCATCGGCCACAATTGGAGCAAACCAATCGGTATCACCTTCTCCTTCCATATGCTGAATTTGATCAGCACGCTGTAAAGCTTGGTTAATCCGCTTTACTACACTTGGAACGCTGTTTGCTGGGTAAAGACTTTGGTCCGGATACATATGCCCTGAAAGGTTTGCATCAGCAGCTACCTGCCAGCCACTCAAATAGATTGCCTTAAGGCCTGCTTTTACTTGCTGAACAGCCTGATTCCCAGTTAATGCTCCTAGTGCATGAATATAATCCTCTGTTTGAAGAAGATTCCACAATTTTTCAGACCCTTTACGTGCCAAAGTATGTTCGATATCAATTGAGCCTCGTAAGCGAATGACATCCTCAGCACTATAAGGTCTTTCGATTCCTTTCCATCTTGAATCCATTTCCCAGCTTTCTTGCAATTTTTGAATTCTTTCATTTGTCATTTTCTTTTCCTCCTTAATTTTATTCTTTTAATCTATAAGATTTCATATCCTGGTAAAGTTAAAAATTCCACGAACTCATCATTCGTTATCAGGTCATCAAATAGTCTTGTAGCCTCCGCGAAACGTCCTTCTTCAAAAGCATCTTTACCGATTTCCTGTTTAATCTTTTCAAGCTCTTCTTCTTTTAATTGTTGAACAAGCTCAAATGTGACCTTTCTTCCATCCTCTAAAACTCCTTTGGGATGTCGTATCCACTGCCATAGTTGAGCTCTCGAGATTTCTGCAGTCGCCGCATCCTCCATAAGATTGTGAATCGGCGCAGCACCATGTCCACGAAGCCACGATTCGATATATTGAATACCAACATTGATATTCGTACGAACACCTTGCTCCGTTATGCTTCCTTCAGGAACAGCAATAAGCTCCTCGGCTGTCACTTGAACATCCTCACGTTTATTATCAATTTGGTTAGGGCCAAGCATGACTGTATTAAAGACCTGTCTAGCAACTGGTACAAGCCCTGGGTGTGCCACCCATGTACCATCATGGCCATTATTTGCTTCACGTTCCTTATCAGCACGCACTTTGTTAAAGGCTTCTTCATTTGCTTGTGGATTGTTTTTCACTGGAATCTGGGCAGCCATTCCACCTATCGCGTGACATTCGCGCTTATGACAAGTCTTGATAACATGCTGTGAGTAAGCACTCATAAACGGAGCAGTCATCGTAACCACAGAACGGTCTGGTAATATCACATTTTCTACATTTCGAAATCTCTTTAAATAGCTAAAAATATAGTCCCATCGGCCACAATTTAGCCCAGCTGAATGCTCTCTTAATTCATATAAAATTTCATCGACTTCAAAGGTTGCAAGAATCGTTTCAATTAGAACCGTTGCTTTAATGGTTCCTTGGGGAATTTTTAACTCCTTTTGCGAAAAGATAAATACATCATTCCACAGTCTCGCTTCAAGATGGCTTTCCATCTTTGGTAGATAAAAATAAGGCCCGCTTCCATTCTCGATCAACGCACTCGCATTATGATAAAAATAAAGTCCAAAATCTAGTAAACTCGCAGAAATACGTTTTCCATCAAGTTCAATATGTTTCTCTTCTAAATGCCAGCCTCGCGGACGGACAACAAGTGTTGAAATTTCATCGTTTAACTGATATTTTTTTCCGTTTGGATTTTCAAATGTAATGGTCTTTCTTACTGCATCTCGTAAATTAATCTGCCCTTCGATCACGTTTTTCCATGTTGGAGCATTGGCATCCTCAAAATCTGCCATAAAAACTTTGGCTCCCGAGTTTAATCCATTAATAACCATTTTTCGATCAACAGGTCCTGTAATTTCAACCCTTCGATCCTGTAAATCCCTTGGAATCGGCGCAACTGTCCAGTCCCCATTTCGGATATGTTCTGTTTCAGATAAAAATGTTGGCATAATCCCTTTATCGATTTCCTGCTGTCTTTGCAGTCTCTTTTTTAATAACTGTTTTCTTCTTTCTCCGAAGTTCCGTTCTAGTTTCTCAATGAAGTTTAATGCCTGAGGTGTCAAAATTTCTTCATACTGCTCATTCATTTTTCCTGTGATATGAATTCCTGAGGTTCGTGTCGTCATTTTTTCCTTAACACCTTCCTTACCTTTGTTATAATACAGTTAATT
>NZ_JBALOP010000033.1:0-20811 GCF_036962685.1 Bacillus sp. JJ1566
ATGTATTATATTACATATATAATTCGGAAAAAATGGAACTTTCTATATATTTAAATGATGTGGAGGTTACGATGATAACTTATCAGCTACTTCTTTCCTATTTAGAAAAAGGGTTTAAGAAAGCTTCATATGAAATTTGGATTCAAAAACCACATGATACTGCCTTCCAACTCATACATAAACATGGAAACTTGAAACAAGAAAATATGACTCTGCTAAAATTGAGTCGTGAAGCCAAATTCAAGATCTTTACAAATGAATCCTATTTATATATCTCATTTACCTACCTGAACGGGTATCAAGTCCTTCTTCGCTCCAACTGTAAAACTTCTCCCTTTGATGAAAGAGATTTGGATTATTTATATATTTGTTTTGAGCTTTTAGATGCAAAAAGCCAAATTCAATCAAAAGATGCGGAACTTAATGTTTTGATTGAGGGAATACGCTCTGTCTCTTCATCACTTGTTCTTGATGACCTATTAGAGAAAATTGTAAAAAATGCACTGTCAGTAATCCCTGTGGCAAATGCGGGGTATCTCCAACTTTATGATCCTCATGAAAAGGTCATCATTACGAAAACTAGTGTTGGTTTTGAACCAATCATCGGAAAGCTTAAAATGAGTGTCGGAGAGTCTATTACTGGGATGGTTTTTAAGGAAGGGAAGCCTTTAATCTACCATTCTACGGAACAAATTTATAAAAAAATGAGCGAAAATTCCATTTCACCGGAAAACTTACAGATTATCAACTCTTCTTCAAAGGATAAAGTTATTCAAGCAATTGTAAGTGTGCCCATTTCCATTGGGGAGCAGCGTATCGGTGTGATGACCATTCACCAATTTGATAAGAAAGGGAAATTTACAGAAGATGATGTAAGACTTTTACAAGGTTTTGCTTCACAGGTTGCAATTGCGATCCAAAATGCACGTCTTTATACAGAAGTAAAAGAACAACTACAAGAGCTTTCAAAAAGAAACGAAGTCCACAATACACTCATTAAATTTTCTTTGCAAAATAAAGGCTTGAAAACTATCGTTAAAGAAATAGGAAAAATGATAAATGGGAATGTTTCCTTCTATGATTATTTAGAAAATGATTGGTACCATAATCAACCGGGTCAAAAGAATTATTTTAGCGTTGATGAAATTTCTCGTATATTTAAAAATAGAAGACATGCCGTTTTCGTAGAAATGCGGAAGCCTATCGAAGAAAAATATTATTTATACCCCATCATTAATGGTAGCATTTTTCTTGGTTGTTTTATTTTACCCTATTCGACTACTTTATCGATTATTGATCGAATTGTAGTTGAGCAAGGTGGAGCCATTCTCGCCCTTGAACTTGTAAAAAAACATACATTAGAAGAGATTTATTATAAAAAAACACATGAATTTTTCAACGAGGTCATTAAAAGCAGAGAACCAGAAACATTAATTGCAAAAAGAAAAGAATTCAACCTAATTCCTTCCCATACCTTTTTTGTTGCAGTCATAGAACTCGTGAATTATAAGGATTTATATAAACTTGGTGTAGATATTCATAGCATCATCTCATTGATTAAAAAGAATATTCCAGAAGTAAGACTTATCTATGGATTTCATAATAAAATCATTTTGCTCGTTTCATTAGCCGACAGTTCCTTTTTTGATGATTCGATTAAAAGACTGAAAACCATTATTGATGACTGGACGAATAATAACGACTCATTTGTATGTGTAGGTATCGGTTCAAATAAAAAGGGAGCATATCACATCGGGAAGAGTTATGAAGAAGCAAAGAAATCTGTTGCATATCTAGTCAATAAAAAAGCAACAGGTATCATTTCCTATGAAAGTATTGGAGTTAATCGTTTATTTATTAATCAGGACACAGAGGAAATAAAGGACTTCATAAACGGCTTTTTTCTACCCCTAAATACGACAAGGTCAAGGAAAAATGACTTAGAACTGACATTGTTAACTTACATAAGGTTAAATAAGTCCATTAACGATACAGCGCAAAGTCTACACGTTCATATTAATACATTATATCAACGTCTTAAAAAAATAGAGGATATTCTAAATTTGAGTTTTAATGACCCAAAAGACTTTCTAAAAATTCAGCTAGCCTGTCACTTAAAAGAATCTTTTGCGTACTCTGAGGAGATTCAGTAACTAATTAAAATGAAGAAATAAAGAGGTCTACTAATTAGCCTCTTTATTTCATTGGAAGATGTTTTATTGGTTTTGCCAACAAAACTAATAGGATCAAACTCATATAGCCAAACAATGGATATAAAAAGGAAATCAGTGATCCATAGCCTAATTGGCTAATGACATAAGCGATAGATAAAATGCCAAACACAATCAAGATTGACGGTAGTTTGATGACATTTTTTAATTGGCGCTCGAGGCCAAATAGGTTCCCAATCACAGATGTAAAAATTTCTCCATAAATCACAAGAATGTACAACCAATAAAAGGAAGCCATGAAGTTTTTCATAACCTCAGCCATTGGAATCTCAAAGCCTCCCACATTTGCGAGCGCCGACAATGAAATATGACTTGTTAGTAAAATGAGACATAGTGCCCCACCACCAATCAATCCGCCCCATCTTAAGGTTTTCTCGTTATCCATTTCTTTAGCAAGTGGAACCAAAACCGGCATCGCCATAGTTAGGTTAAAGGCCGTATATAAAAACGGTGAAATCATCCATTTGTAGCTGGGTGAGTCTAGTTCTGGGGTGCTCAATAGAGTTGTTGCGTCCGTAAAAAGCACTTCAACTGCTAAAACAACACTGAAGAAAATCATAATTGGCACAACAAACATGTTCACACCAAACAAACCTTTGACCCCGTAAGTCAATACAAAAATAGAAAGTCCACTCGTCACAATAATGCCGAGCTGATAGGACAGCCCTAATTGTTCTTCAAAAACTGCACCCGCCCCCGAAAGCATGACTGAAGTTACTCCTATTAATACAAGAAGCATCAGTGCGTTCACCATAAATCCAATTTTTCTTCCAAATAAATATTCATTAAATTCCTTGTAAGAATCAGCTTGAATCCGCTTTGCAATGATCATGATTCGAGTCCCTAACCATATAAATAAGAAACCGCTGATTCCAATTCCAATCAAACCGTATAAACCATATTGGGTAAAAAATTCAACAATTTCTCGACCTGTTGCAAAGCCTGCTCCCACGATTGTTCCGACATAAACAGCACCGATTTGAAATGCTGCCCCCCAATTCCCTCGCACAAATAGCCACCTCATTATTCTGTCTTACTTGATGTATATGTACAAGTTCTACAATAAAGACGAGCTATTATTTTAGAATCCGCGGAAAAAATTTCTAGTACTTTTTACTTGAAAGTCAAAGATGGTCAAAGTATAATGTAGACATAAGGTCAAAGATGGTCAAACATCACATGTGACCTATTTTATTTAGGCATCAAGCGTACTGGTCAAAAAGACATTGCCACAGGATGTGGCGATCTTAGTCTTTGATGCTAAATTGGTCAAAGATAGTCAAATTTCAAGGAGGTAGTTGTTTATGATTTGTCAATCATGTAATCAAAATGAGGCTACAATTCAGTTACACGTACAAATGAACAATGACAAGCGACAAATTCAACTTTGCAGTGAGTGTTATGCGAAGGAGAAGAACAACATGAAAATACCTTCAGGAATGTACGGTTTCCCTAATTTCACATTTGATGATTTATTTAAAGGCAATGCCTTCGGTCAACAAATGGGAATCAATCAACAACAGCAAACACAAACAAAGCACGGTGGAAATGGCGGAGGTCTTCTCGATCACTTCGGTCGAAACCTTACTCAAATGGCAAAGGCTGGACTTATTGACCCAGTCATTGGCCGTGACGAGGAAATCCAACGTGTCATTGAAATTTTAAACCGCCGTAATAAAAACAATCCTGTTCTAATTGGGGAACCGGGGGTAGGTAAAACTGCGATTGCAGAAGGATTAGCCCTACAAATTACTGAAGGAAAAGCACCAAGTAAGCTTTCAAATAAACAAGTATATTTACTAGATGTTGCATCACTAGTAGCAAACACTGGTATTCGTGGTCAATTCGAAGAGAGAATGAAGCAACTAATTGCTGAGCTTCAAAAACGTAAAAATATTATCCTATTTATCGATGAGATTCACCTTTTAGTTGGCGCAGGTTCTGCTGAAGGTTCAATGGATGCAGGTAATATCTTAAAACCAGCTCTTGCACGTGGTGAGCTTCAACTTGTCGGTGCAACAACCTTAAAAGAATATCGCCAAATTGAAAAAGATGCTGCATTAGAACGTCGTTTCCAACCGGTTACTGTTGATGAACCAACGGTTGAAGAAGCAATTCAGATTCTTGAAGGTATTAAAGGAAAATATGAAGATTTCCATGGTGTGAAATATACAGATGAAGCCATTCATGCCTGTGTAACATTATCACATCGTTACATTCAGGACCGTTTCTTACCAGATAAAGCGATAGATTTACTTGATGAAGCTGGTTCAAAAATGAATTTAGTATCTGGCAGCATAAATTCAAAGGATATCGCAGCAGAGCTTGCCAAAATTGCTGCTGAAAAAGAAAAAGCTGCTGGAGAAGAAAACTATGAATTAGCAGCAAAACTAAGACATCAAGAAATTCTTCTTGAAAAGCAATTAAATAATCAAGAAAACAAAGATGAGCATCTAATCGATGTTGCGAATATCCAGCAAATTATTGAAAAGAAAACGGGTATCCCTGTTGGTAAGTTACAAGAAAATGAACAACAAAAAATGAAGCATCTTGCTGAAAATCTTGCGAAAAAAGTAATTGGTCAAGAAGAAGCCGTTACGAAGGTTGCGAAAGCCGTTCGTCGTAGCCGTGCCGGTTTGAAGGCTAAAAATCGACCAATTGGTTCCTTTCTTTTCGTTGGACCGACCGGTGTTGGTAAAACAGAGTTAACGAAAACTCTCGCTGAAGAATTATTCGGTTCGAAGGATGCAATGATTAGACTCGACATGAGTGAGTACATGGAGAAACACTCTGTGTCTAAAATCATCGGTTCACCTCCTGGATATGTAGGCCATGAGGAAGCAGGACAGCTTACTGAAAAAGTTCGTCGAAACCCTTATAGCATCATCCTTTTAGATGAAATTGAAAAGGCGCATCCTGACGTTCAGCATATGTTCCTCCAAATTTTAGAGGATGGCCGTTTAACTGATAGCCAAGGTCGTACAGTAAGCTTTAAAGATACAGTGATTATCATGACAAGTAATGCTGGAAGCGGTGGTCCAAAGAAAATTACTGTTGGCTTTGAAAAAGCCGAAACTGATGTATACAAGGAAACATCCATCCTTGATTCACTTGGTTCCTTCTTCAAGCCAGAATTCTTGAACAGATTTGATGCGATCATTGAATTCAAACAGCTTGAAAAAGAACACTTACTACAAATTGTCGACCTTCTGTTAAACGAGCTTGAAGCAACTCTTCAAGAACAAGATGTAACCATCAGTGTTGACGATGAAGCAAAACAAAAAATAGCTGAGCTTGGTTACCACCCTGCTTTTGGTGCACGTCCATTACGTCGTGTCATCCAGGAACAGCTTGAAGACCAAATCACAGATGTTCTATTAGAAAATGACGACCTAACAAGCTTAAATGTAACAGTCGAAGATAATAAGATTATCGTAAAATAATTTTCTATAAAAATGCAGAGCTCTTCACGGCTCTGCATTTTTTTATATTGATTTTGTCTCTAATTCATTCACTTTTATCGGTGTCTTTCGATTTGAGAACATGCTATGCAACACCATTCCACCTGCGATCATCAAAAGCCCGATGAAAGAATACATAGTTGGAATAGGTGCGCTTAGTAAAAGGACCTCACCAAAGATCACAAAAATAATCTGAGTTGCCTGAGTCGCTTCGACTGCTGCTAGTTTATTTTGATCATGCTTAACTAACTCCGTTGCAAAAAAGAAAAGCACGGTCGCGATAATCCCCGAAGAGATCCCGACTATAAAGGATTGAAACACTTGTGATTTACTTGGGAGTCCAGCAGTCGCAGCACCAAATCCGGCAATGATTAACCAAAACGGAGTCGATGCGAGAGTCATTCCAAGAACACGTTGAAAGGTATCAAAATCATTTTTACAATGCTCCATCATTTTTCGATTACCTAATGGATATGCAAAAGCCGCCACTACAACAGGAAGAATGCCGAGCAAGAGCATATTGATCCCGATGCCCCCATCTGCTTCCTGAAGCTGGATTAAGACAATCCCCATAAAAATAAAACTAGAAAAAATAAGACCTTTAACTGGGATGTGTTCACGGACTTTTTGCATACCATTTTTCGATTCTACTGACTTATAGAAAAATGGCACAACTAGTAAACCGGCGATAATGACAAATTGCCATGTTCCTGCAACTAACCAGCCTGGACCTGAAGCAGCTGCAAAGGTAAGTGGCGCATAAAATAATCCAAACCCAATCGTACTCCACAAAATCCATTTAAAGGGATTCGTCTTTAGCTCACGCAGCAGTTCCTTCATGTTCCCTCTGATAAGTACAATCCCTATTAAAAATGGAAGCATAAAAAAATACCGCAGTGAGGAACTCCACAGCCAGCTTCCGCCTGAAAGCTCCATTGAGCGATTTAGAATAAACGTTACCGCAAAAAATAGTGAAGAGACGATTCCTATAAGTATCGCTTTCATTTTCTGACTCCCTTCTAAACCTTAAAACAATAGACCTCTTCATCGACAAAGCCTTTTATAATTTCTCCTGTTTTCGTAAATCCTGCATTTGCATACACTTGGATGGCCGCTTTGTTTGTAGGAATAACCGATAGGTAAATCTCATCACAATAGGGTAATGTCCTTATCATTTCAGAAATAATTTCCTTCACCGCTAAGGTTCCATAGCCTTTTCGCTGATATTTATAATCGATCATAATTCTACATAGTTCAAAACGATTTCGTTCATTTTCGAGTCCAAACATGGTAAATCCAATTAACTGAGTTCCATCATATATCGCCTTTGTTACCCAATCAGGTTGGACTTTAGCCTGGGCAAGTGAATAAACATTGGAAGCAACCCATTTTTCGAATAAAGCAAACTCTTTATCCTCTGATCTTAACCGAATGACATCCATTAAGTTTTCCATCGTGACATCACGTAAGATGATTTTTTTCATTTACCTCCCCCATTTTACAATTGGTTTGGCACCACGATCGGTAAAAATATTCTGATAATTCATTTTATCATAAAGACTTGCTCTGCTTTTACCTTAAACCCCTCTTTTTCTAATAAATCACGCAAAATTTTATTCGACATTGAAATATTCGCTGCAGTTCTTGCAACATTCAGGTTCGTTTGGCTATATATCATCCTTAAGAGGTCTCTTACAATATCTTCTTTTTGATGATGCGAAGGTTCGGCCTCACATTGAAAAAGGATAATGGATTGAAGCGTACCCTCCTCATTAAATAGCCGTTTAAAGATCGCATATCCAACAATTGCTTCGTTCTCATCCAATGCAAGGATTGATTCACCATCACGTGCATTATTCCATTGTGTTTGCCAAGGAACCATTGCTTTATAGAATGGAACTTGTGAAGCGTCAATTGGAATTCCTTTTATTAATGTAAATTGATTTTTTCCGGATAAAAATGCATCCTTCGACAATTGATCTGTATGCTGTAAATGAACGATTTCATCTACAATTTTATACCCCGCTTTTTCATATAAGGAAATGGCCTTTACATTATCTTTAACAGCTTCAAGGGTAGCAACTTCCACCCCTTCATTTTCATAGATTGCTAGAACTGCTTCAATTAGTTCCTTCCCAACACCTTTTCCCCGGTATTCTGGATCAACCCCTGTGCCGCCATTCCAAGATACCTTTTTACCGTTAATAAGGCGAATCCCATTTAATATGAGACCTACCGGTCGATCCCCATCATAGGCGATAACCGAAAGCGTTGGAGAAAGCCCTTCCAAAATCAATCTTCGTGTAAACAGATCAACCGTTGTCGTCATATCAAAATAGTAACCCTCAAACCCTTTATTCCAAGCAACTACTGCATCCTCAAGTGTGCATTCAGATAATCGTTTGATTGTAATCATGTTCTCGTCTCCTCTTTTTCAATATGTAATTTGGTTGATTTATTAAATCACATTTTAGTCATACTCACAAGTAATTTTTGGAAATGGATTGATGGTTTTTCCCAGTTTATCCAAAAGTGAAAACATAAGCTGGCTTTATGTTGAAGGTTTTTCAATTTTTTTACAAAAGTCTAGCTATAAACACACATTATATCCTCACTTTTTCAAATATTTTACAAAAGTCATCTCACAAACTGGTTTTATGTGCTGTCTTTTTCAATATTTTTACAAATCTCTTATCATAAACAGGTTTTATATCATGACCTTTTCAAAATTTATCCAATTGTCATTACTAACCTTCCAAACAACTCATTTTCTTCACAAAATTCTCCTGTCATCTACCTCCTCTCCACCTCATATACATTAATGAGGTGGAAAACATGTCCATTATTCCAAGAGTTTTTTTATTTATGTCTTTTTTATTGTTGTTTTTTAACGGTTCATCCTTGGGGTTTATTTTGTATAATCTGAGGTTTGATTCTCTATTCGGGTATGGCTTTTTCATTTTCACGAGTTTAGTGGGAGCTGTGTTTGCGTCAATTGCCGAGGAGCCAGGTACGACAAAGGGGTTTTATTGTAGATACTGCTTATACGGAAACTTGCTTGTTGTTCTTTTTCCGCTTTATTTTCATTGGGTTGCGGATACTATTTTCCCAATACTAATTGAAACATTTCTTTAACCAAAAAAGTGCCACTATAGAAGTGACACTTTTCATTCTTATGCATCTTGGTCAGTTAAGATATATGGTCCGTCCTGTGTGATCGCTAATGTGTGTTCATATTGTGCGGAAAGACTTCCATCAATAGTACGAGCGGTCCAACCGTTCTTATCCATAGTTGTCTGATATCTACCAACATTCACCATTGGTTCAATTGTGAAAACCATTCCTTCTTTTAAACGTAAGCCTTTGTTTGGAAGACCATAGTGTAAAACCTGTGGTTCCTCATGCATCGTAGGTCCAATTCCATGTCCGATAAAATCACGAACAACTGAGAATCCTTCACCCTCTGTATAGGATTGGATGGCGTGGCCAATGTCTCCAAGTCGGTTACCGATTACGGCTTGTTCAATCCCCTTATACATCGCTGTTTTAGTAACATCAAGAAGCTTTGCGGCTTTTGGTGAAATTTCACCGACACCATATGACCATGCTGAGTCCGCAAGTGCTCCCCCAAGGTTCACTACCATATCGACTGTTACGATATCTCCATTTTTTAATGGCGTCTTTCTAGGGAAGCCGTGACAAATTTCATCGTTTATTGATGCACATGTTGCATATTTATAGCCCTTATAGCCTTTTTGTTCAGGCGTAGCACCATTCTTTTTAATAAAATCCTCAGCAAAGCTGTCAATTTCTAGACTCGTAATTCCAGGCTGAATCAGTTTGCGAATTTCCTTATGGCATGCTGCCAATATTTGTCCCGCTTCGCGCATTAACTCAATTTCTCGTTTTGTTTTTAAATGAATCATGAAAACACCCTCAATTTTAATATGATGTTTTTATTATATCCTTATTAAAACATTTTTGCATAAACTAACGTTTATTTGCAAAATTTGCACAAAAAGGACTGTGGAAATGCCCACAGTCCTTTTGTTTTACAGTTGTTTATCGTCGACGCTGTTTAGCCATGCTTCAATTTCACCAACGACAGATTGTACGGTTCCTTCTTCAAATGGAGAAAGAAGATTTGCGACCTTCACTAGCTCGGTGAAAGGCTTACTTCCACCTTGTTTGCACAGGTGAATATAATCTGCCCATGCTGCTTCATGATTTTCTCTTGACTTTTTCCAGAATTGGAACGCACAAATTTGTGCCAAGGTATAATCAATATAGTAAAATGCGGTTGTATAAATATGGCTTTGACGCTGCCAGAAACCGCCTTCCTCTAAATATTCGTTGCCATCATAATCGCGAAGCGGCATATACTTTTTCTCGATTTCTCTCCATGCTTTGTTACGTTCAGCAGGTGTAACATCTGGATTTTCATATACAAAGTGTTGGAATTCATCCACTGCAACACCATATGGTAAGAATAATAGAGCTTCACTTAAATGTGAAAACTTGTATTTGTCTGTATCTTCCTTGAAGAACAATTCCATCCATGGCCATGTGAAGAATTCCATACTCATTGAATGAATTTCAGCAGCCTCATATGTTGGCCAATTGTATTCAGGTACCTCATAGTGTCTACTAGAGTATACTTGGAATGCATGCCCTGCTTCATGAGTCAATACATCGATATCTCCAGAGGTTCCATTAAAGTTTGAGAAAATATATGGAGCTTGATAATCACTAATATACGTACAGTAGCCTCCACCAGCTTTCCCTTTTTTCGCAACAAGATCCATTAAATTCGAATCGATCATATAATTGAAGAATTCTTTTGTTTCTTCAGATAGCTCTTCATACATTTGCTTCCCATTTTCAATGATCCACCCTGGGTCGCCCTTTGGTACAGCATTACCAGATTTAAAACTAAATGATTCATCATAATATTTTAAGCTATCAAGTCCAATACGTTCTGCTTGGCGCTCACGTAGCTTCACTGCTAATGGAACGATATGTTCCTTTACTTGCTTTCTGAAGTTTGCGACCATTTCTGCATTGTAATCAGTTCTTGATAATCTTACATATGCAAGCTCCACGAAGTTTTTATAGCCTAGCTTTTGCGCAATACGCGTACGAACCTTAACAAGCTGGTCATAAATATCATCGAATTTTTCTTGATGCTGCTTGAAAAATGCAAAGCGAACTTCATTTGCCTTTTTACGCATATCACGATCGGTTGATTCAGTAAATGGCTCTAACTGCGCTAACGTACGTTCTTCACCTTCAAACATGATTTTGGCAGAAGCAACTAGCTTCGTATATTCAGATGAAAGCTTGTTTTCCAATTGGAGATCCTCAATTACCTCTGGTGAGAAGGATTTTAATTGAGTTTCTGCAAAATCAAATAGCTGCTTGCCCCATTTGTTTTCTAGTTCAGTGCGGAATTTTGAATGAACAAGAGCTTCGTAATATGTTGTTGTTAAACCTTGTACCAATGGTTGTATCTCATCAAGATAATCCTGTTCTTCCTTGTAAAATTCATCATTTGTATCCACTGTATGTCTGATATAGCAAATGTTAAAAGCTGTATCAACTGTTCGTTGAATCGCAATAATTTCTTTCATTGCTTCATCTTGCTCAGCATATGTTGCTGCATTTTTAAATTTTTCTAAGGCAACATTAAATATTTGCTCCACTTCGTCCATGTTAGGACGTACATACTTAAAATCGTTAAAATTCATAGAAGGCTCCCCATTTCAATAAAAGTTTTGAATATGTATACTCTTTCATTGTAAACCACCCCTTCATAATTTTTCCACTACGAATTCTTCGAGAGAAATTGATATATTTCGCTAAAATTTTCACATTGATTGTCGATATAAAGGATAGTAGAATTATAGATTCGAAATAGATAAATATTGTTTTCTTAACAACACGAAAGCTTAGGTGATAGAAATTGGATAAATCGTCATTAATAGGGGTAATACTTGGTTTTATAGCCATCTTTGTAGGTATGGTTTTAAAAGGGGTCTCGTTTTCTGCCTTACTCAATCCCGCTGCCTTCTTAATCATTATTTTAGGAACTGTTGCTGCAGTTACGATTGCGTTTCCGACCAGTGAATTAAAAAGGGTACCACAGTTATTCGGGGTGCTTTTTAAAGAAAAACAGATGTTAACCGTTGAAGAACTAATTCCAATGTTCTCAAATTGGGCCACCATCGCCCGTAAGGAAGGACTCTTAGCACTTGAGGTAAAAGTTGCTGAAGTCGAAGATTCATTTTTAAAAAATGGTTTAAGCATGGCCGTTGATGGTCAAAGTGCTGAATTCATCCGTGATGTGATGTCTGAAGAAATCGACGCGATGGAAGAACGACATTTATCTGGAGCTTCAATCTTCTCGCAAGCCGGAACATATGCACCAACCTTAGGGGTATTGGGTGCTGTTGTCGGGCTTATCGCTGCATTAAGTCATATGGATAATACCGATGAGCTCGGGAAGGCCATATCAGCTGCGTTCATTGCGACAATGTTGGGGATATTCACAGGATACGTGTTATGGCATCCATTCGCAAATAAATTAAAACAAAAATCAAAGCAGGAAATTAAAATCAAAGAAGTAATGATTGAAGGCGTATTGTCTGTACTTGAAGGTCAATCACCAAGAGCAATCGAACAAAAGCTTTCAATGTATCTATCGAAAAAAGACCGCGGGAAGGTTTTGACTGAAGGTGAAATGATAGATGGCTAGAAGAAAAAGAAAGAAAAAACAAGATGAGCATATGGATGAATCATGGTTGGTGCCATATGCAGATATTTTAACATTATTGCTCGCTCTGTTTATTGTATTGTTTGCTGCGAGTAATGTGGATGCTCAAAAGTTCCAAAAACTTGCAAGCTCCTTCAATAATGTCTTTAATGGCGGTACTTCTATTTTAGAATATGAGAGTCCAGTTCCAGTTGAAATCGATAATGCTGCGATTGACAAAGAAAAAGAGAAGCAAAAACAAGAGCAAGAAGAACTTAAGGAATTACAAGAAAAGATCAACGGCTATATTGTCGAAAATGAATTAGATTTAAGTCTTAAAACCCGTTTGGCCGATGAAGGGTTACTTGTTACAATCCAGGATGGTGCTTTCTTTAATCCAGGAAGTGCAGAGGTAAGACTTGGGGATATTAAGCTGGCTCGTGAAATTTCAGAGCTTTTGGTGATGAACCCACCGCGAAACATCATTGTGAGTGGACATACTGATACTGTTCCAATGAATAATCATGAATTTAAAAGCAACTGGCATTTAAGTGTCATGCGTGCGATTAATTTTATGAGTATTTTATTAGAAAATGAGAAGCTTGACCCTCGGCTTTTTAGTGCTCGTGGTCTCGGTGAGTATGAGCCTGTTGCGACAAACGAAACACCTGAAGGACGAAGACTTAATCGACGTGTTGAAGTCTTAATCCAGCCGAATGTCGAGAAGAACAGCCAAAATAATTGATAAAGTTTAATAGATCTTGAGCTAGACATACGAAAGCCCACGGAATTTTTCATCCGTGGGCTTATTATATGTCTAGCTCCAACGCCTAGCCAGTTTTCACCTTGAATAGGCTTCTGCGAGTATCTTGCGAAAAGCTTTTGCTTTGAGCAGCTCGAGGGTACAAGCCAATCCACCAAGAAGGTTAAAGAGCAACCTTCCCGCTGGCTCGTCTTGTGCTTGCCGGACTTGCACAGGACAAGGAAGGCTTCGACAGCATAAACATCGCACGAAGAAAATGCACCGCATTTTCGAGGAAGTGCTGACATCGACGTTTGCCACAGGACGTGGCAGTAGTTAGTCGATGTTCCCCTCAAAGGCGCTTGCGCTTTTCCTGTTACCAAACAACCTTCCAATTCTCATCGACTGTCGCTTCAATTGTACCTCTTTCAAGGATATAATTTGCAATTAACTCCGACATATCAAGTGGGATATCCTTAATAATTGGCTTATCCTTGAACATGACATATTCCCCGCCGCCACCTGCGCGGTAGTTATTCATGACAACATCATACTCTCCATCGGATTGAATGGGTTCACCTTTATAGGATAGTTCTACAACACGCTCCCCTATTGGCTTTGAAATATCGAAAATATAGTCAATGCCTTCCCACATATCATAATTGTAATGCTGCGGCTTCGGGGTCGTGAAGTTGGGATTTACAGTCACATCGCCATTTTCAACCATAAAATAGCTTGCACTTCTTTCTAGTGCTTCCTTGATGTCCTGACCAGAAATTCGAATCACCGTTAACGTGTTTGGATAAATATAATTGGAGACAACGTCTCTCATTGTAATATTAGTTGGAAACCCTTTTGTGACATTATTAAAAAGGGCTGTGTTTGAAATCGAAACCTTGGCCACATCCATTTGCACTTTATTAATAAATTCAACGAGCGCGTGATCCTTTAAGCGAGCCTTTAGCGGATCTTCGATGGTCATATTACCGATTACTTTACCAATTGGTTTATCTAACCATTCCTGTGTTTCAACTTCATATTCTTTTACTAATTGAAGGGAAGTTTCGTCCACTTCTATTTGGTCAACTAAAATGAGTTCAGGATTTGAATCGGATATTGTCCACTTGTCATCATTTTTCGTAAGTGTTAGTGTAACTTTACCAATTGCTTGGCCATTGAAGCTCGGCTGTACAATCGGTACACCGTTTACTTTGCCAGCAAGGGAGCGGTGTTGATGACCGGTTAATAAGAGGTCAATCCCCTCAATTTCCCGACAAATCCGATCCCCCTGGTTTTCCCCTGTCAGCTTTTCAGTAGGTTCACCGGTTTCAAGATCAGCTTCAAATCCACCATGGTAAGAAACAATCAGTACATCTGGATTTTCCACTTTACGAATTTTTTCCACCCATTTTTTCGTCGATTCAAACGCATCTTCAAACGTTAAACCTTTAATGTGTTCAGGATTCTCCCAATTTGGGATATAGTGAGTGGTCACACCTAGAATGGCAGCCTTTACGCCATGCTCAAGCTCAATGATCTTATAGGGTTTGCCGATAAAAGGCTCTCCATTTTCATTTAAAATATTTGCAGATAGCCACGGGAAATTTGATTCCTTTATGGCTCTTTGTAACACATTCATTCCATAATTGAATTCATGATTTCCAATTACTGCTGCATCGTAGTTTAATTCATTTAATAGTGTAATCATTGGATTTTGTTGATGACTATTTGAGCGTACATAATGATAGGTTAAAGGTGTTCCTTGAATTAAGTCTCCATTATCGATAACGATTGTGTTTTTATTCTGACTTCTCTCTTGTTTAATGACAGTCGCAATTTTTCCAAGTCCAAGACCTATAGTCTCATTGCTACCATAATTTATTGGAAAAATATTGCCGTGAATATCACTGGTTTCAAGAATTGTAATTGTAATAGATTTCATCTTTGTTACCTCTTTTGTATAGGGTCCATTTTCAGTATACACAAATTTACCAATTTTGTAATCTGCTATAGAAAAAGCACTTCCTATAGCAAGAAGTGCGGTTCATCTACCTTTAGACTATTTTACTGCGAATTTTTCCACTGATTGCATCAATAATCGTTACTACAATAATAATGATGATTAACATCATTCCAACCTGCTCCCAGTTACGCTGCATGGACGCAATAAGTAATGGGGCACCAATACCTCCCGCTCCAACAATACCTAGGATTGTTGAGGCACGTACATCGACCTCAAAGCGATACATTGCATAGTTAGAAAACTGCGGGATAATTTGCGGAATAACCCCAAACCAAATCACTTGAATTCGGTTTGCACCGTTTGCTTTTAATGCTTCAAGTACCTTCATGTCAATGGATTCAACTACTTCCGAATATAGCTTTCCAAGCATCCCTATTGAGTGAATTCCAACTGCTAAAACCCCTGCATAAGGGCCAATACCAACAGCTGCAACGAAAATAATTGCAAGCATAATTTCTGGGAATGCACGAATTCCATTTAAAATCCATTTTCCAATGCTTGATACCTTTGATATATTTCTAGCTGCTAAAAATCCGAATGGAATGGCTAAAACAGCTGCAATAAGTGTACCTGCATATGCAATTAAAATGGATTCCAACATGTAATAGGCATATTCGGGTATTTTCGCATGAATCTCAGGCATAAAGAATGGATCCCAGAAAAGTCTTTTAAAAATGGTGGCTGGACTTAATACTGATCCACGATACGTTAAATCTGTCATCGTAAAGGCAATATAATATAAATAAAGTAGGACAAGTGAAATGACGACAATCTTCCATCGTCCCTTTTTTGCTGGTGGTTTTAATAAATCTGCTCCATTTTTCATCACATCAATCGCTCCCTTACTCGGTTACTTATGAAGTCAATAATCGTAACCGCTATAAAAGTCATGATGACAATGGTTGATACATTGCCAAAATTAAACATCGCTAATTGTTTTTTTAGGATTAAACCAATACCACCAGCACCAACAAATCCTAATACAACGGAAGCACGAACATTAATTTCTAAAACATACAAAGAGTAAGACGTAAAGTGCGGCATAATTTGAGGCAAAACACCGTACCAAATAACTTGAACAATATTACCACCAGTTGCACGTATCGCCTCTAATGGATTCGGATCAATCGCTTCAATTGTTTCACTAATTAATTTTGCAAGAATTCCAACTGAAAAAATAAAAAGGGCTAAAACACCAGCTAAAGCTCCAATACCAACTACTGCTACTAAAATAACAGCCAAAATTAACTCCGGAATCGTGCGAAGGATATTTAAAAAGAAACGAAACACTTTATAAAAAACTTTGTTCTTATTTATATTTGCCGCGGCAAAAAAGCTAATTGGTAATGCAACAATTGCAGATAATGTTGTACTTAAAAAAGCCATATTCCATGTTTCAATTAAACTTGATAACACGGTATCCGCATAACCTAGATTAGGTGGAAATAAATCCTTTACAATAAAATCAATAACGATGGGCATTCCTTTTATAATTTCATCTGGATAAGCTTCAGTAAAAATAGCTGAAACAATATATAAAACGATAATAACAGCTAATATGCTTCCAATGGTTGCTTTTGCCCGCATTGTAACGACCGGAATCTTTTTATTCAAGGAGTCTGCTTGTTTACTCATTCTTCAACACTCCCGCGCATATCTCCATCCTTGATAGGACGACCATATATTTGCTCAAAAGTTTGCTCGTTCACTGTAGATGCAGGACCATCAAACACAATTTCTCCGGCTCTCATACCGATGATTCGATCTGCGTATTCCATTGCCATATCAATAAAGTGAAGGTTAACAATGGTCGTAATCCCGAGTTCTTGATTGATTCTTTTTAAATCTCTCATGACGATATGCGAAGTTGGCGGGTCAAGACTTGCAACAGGCTCGTCAGCTAAAATAACATTTGGCTTTTGTGTTAGAGCTCTCGCAATACTTACACGTTGCTGTTGTCCACCACTCAGTTGGTCAGCACGGGTATATGCTTTTTCTTCAATACCTACACGCTTCAAGTTATCCAATGCCAACTCTTTGTCCTCTTGAGAAAAAAGACCTAATAGACTTTTAATTGTTCCAATATGACCAAGTCTTCCAGTTAGTACATTTCGAAGAACGGACATACGGTTTACAAGGTTATAGTTTTGGAAAATCATTCCGATATTTGTACGTAATTTTTTAAGTTCTCTTTCCTTAAATTTCAATGTGTTCTTGCCATCTATAATTAACTCTCCATCAGTAGGCTTAACCAATTGATTAATACTTCTGATAAAAGTGGATTTTCCAGCGCCAGATAAACCAACTACCACCACAAATTCACCAGGATTAATAGTCACATTAATATTTTTCAAACCCTGATGTCCATTTGGATAAGTTAAAGAAACATTTTTAAATTCAATCATTATCTTGCTCCTTTGCATTCATTAAAAAATTAACCTAAAATCTAATAGCCTTCATCCCGCAAGATGTAATTTATGTTTTTGGTTTGTCAGGTAAAAATTTTCTTAAAAAAAGAGAGAAGATGTCTCCTCTCTCTTTATACTTTTTATTAGGTAATAACAATAGATGCGTTTATTACTCTCCTAATTGGTCTTTAAATTTCGCGTAAACATCACGAACAACATCAAATTCCTTGTCCGTTGCTTCCGAAATTCCGTCCCAAGTGTACACTTCATTCATAACTTTTAACACTTCAGGCTTATCATTGATTGCCAAGAACGCTTCTTTAATTTTTGCTTTCATGTCTTCAGGAAGATCACTACGTACAGAAACTCCATCATTCGGAATAGGATCTGTAAAACCAATAACTTTAAGTTTTTCTTTTACATCTGGAATATCTTTTTCCAGGTTGTCACGTACATCTGTAAAAGTTGTTGCAAAATCAGCAGATCCATCTAATACAGCAAGAGCAGCATTATCATGTCCACCTACAGCAACTTGATTGTAGAAAGTATCTAGATTCTCAACACCCATTTCCATTAATTGAGAAGCTGGGAATAGGAATCCAGAAGTTGAAAGTGGGTCACCGTAAGCCCAAGATAAACCTTCTGTAGCAACAATATCATCAACAGAAGTTAACTTAGAATCTGCCGCTGCAATGTATTGTGCTTTATATGTATCTGATCCATGACGAATCGCTTTTACTAAAACATCCACATTTGCACGTTCCTTAGCTTGTACATAACCAAATGGGTTTGTGAAGCCAATATCAACCTTACCAGTTCTCATACCTTCAACAAGACCAACGAAGTCAATCATAACTTCTGCTTTAACAGGTACACCAAGTTGTTCAGTTAAGTACTCTTCTAGTGGCTTAACATTGTCTGCAATTGTATCAGCTTCTTGAGAAGGAATGAATCCCATTGTTAATTGAGTAACTTCCTCAGCCTTTCCTTCGTCTCCGCCTTTTGCATTATCATCGCCAGCGTTGTCTTTATCAGAACCACATGCTGCAATTACAAAAAGCATTCCAACTGCCATTAGCAAAGCTAAAAACTTTTTCATTTTTCTTCCCCCTAAATGTGTTATAAAAGTAAAACCCTATTCATTATATATTAAAATATTACGGATTTCGACATATATTTAGAATTTTTTACAATTTATTAACATTCATATTACAAAATACTTCTATTTATCTGTTTTCAAGATTTATCGTATGTAATATCTCTTTTAACACATTATTATTCGAAAATATTGTTATCTGTGGTGAAAAAACGGAGAATGGCTGATTCTCTAATGTCCTCATCACACCACCGACTTCTTGTAAAACGACCATACCACCAGCGATATCCCATGGGGACAAACGAAAATCAAAATACGTTTCCAATCGTCCACAAGCCACATAAACAATTTCAAGTGCCGCTGAACCCAAATATCTTGTTCCCCTTGCCTTTTGAATCATTTCAGTAAAAATCGTATGATTCATCCTATCATTTGGAACTAACCAATGCTGACAAATACTAATATTGGCTTCCTCTAATTTTTTCTTTTCTAATTTTGGCAATGCTTGATCATTAAGATAGGCGCCTTGGCCAGCTAATGTATGGAACATCTCATCCGCAATAGGATCGTACACGATGCCAATCCGTGGCTGTCCCTTTTCATATACTCCAACTGAGATTGCAAAATTTCTTTTTTGATGAACAAAATTCGTTGTTCCATCGATTGGGTCAACAATCCAGACAATTTCACTTTCGGGATTGTACTGCTGATCCTTGGCGAGCCCCTCTTCTCCTAAAAAGAAATGGGTTGGATATTTCGTCTTGATACGGTCAATAAAGAATTGCTCGATTTCTTTATCCTTATTGGTCACCAAATCTGCAGCAGATGTTTTGTATTCAACATTTATAATTTCCTTCGTAGCTTTTCGAAGAATATCCCCCGCTACTTGTGTCCATTCCTTTGCTGTTTGATACACTTCATTCCAATTCACAATCTTTCCCCCCTTAACCTCGTATTTAACCGTATACAAAAAGAGCCTTTTGGTCAACATTTGATGTTGGAAAATAGATTTTTCGCTAACAGCCGTAAATGTTTACTATTAACAGTAAATCTTATTTATCGGCTGTATTTTTTAGCTATCGGCCAAAAAATGTTTTTAACGGCTGTAAATTAAAAGTTTATATTTTTATAAGGAAAAAATTCGTATTTTTAGAAGGTTTTTTGAATATTATGTCGAAAATGGCATTATAAAAAACGAAAGGAGCTTCTGAATGATAAAAAAAGCCCTAGAAAAACCACTGCGTATAAGAAAACTTAAAGCAGCGCTCAAAAGATTATTAGAATCCGATCAAAGATACCAAGTAATTAATGATGAGTTTGGCAGAAGGATGTATGGCTACAGAGGGGAGCAATCCTTACAGTATTATTTAAGTTTTTTAAAAGAAAAAAACTACTTAATCTTTCATAATCTTCGTCTTCTCAGATATCTCAGGAAAGCACTTCTTTGAAATTGACATACTTCTAGCAAGCCCCACTTTCCAATTAATCATAGACTCAAAAAATTACCGTGGAGAAATCTATTTCGATGGAAAGTTTGAACAGTTAATTCAGACATACGATAATAAGAAAAAGGCATATTCCTGCCCAATCGCTCAAATTAACAGGCACCACATACAACTTAGTAAACTTCTACAATCCTACAAGTTTTCTCCCATTCCGATTGAGACATTGGTCATTTTCACAAATCAATCTGTTGTTATTTCAACATCTTCTGATTTTAAACATCTTAACAAGGTAATTAAAAGTCCTAGTTTTATATCTAAAATAGAGTTATTTGAAAAAAGGAATAGAATTGAAGTATTTGATAAGAGACAACTACAAAAACTATCAAAGTTGCTCTTAAAGCTGCATACCCCATATGATGAGGATATTTCTGTGCAATTTGGAATCAAAGAAGATACGTTCATACGGGGAGTGCGTTGCCCGAAATGTGATCATATTCCAATGAAACGAACCCCACGGTCATGGCATTGCCTTCAATGTCAATACACATCCAAAACTGCTTACCTCAATTCAATATCTGATTACTCCCTTTTGATGGGAAATACTATTAAGAATAAAAAATTAAGTGATTTTTTAAATTTAAAATCTCCATCAGC
>NZ_JBALOP010000034.1:0-7468 GCF_036962685.1 Bacillus sp. JJ1566
ACTCATATCTACCACTTATGCTATGCCTTTTTCCAAAAGTACCCAAAAGCCTTATCATAACTCCAATTTAAGTTATAGCTTTTTCCAATTTTATCCATATATCCACTCATAAACCTCTCATTCCCCCTAATCCCCTTCAACCCTCCTCCTCGTTTCTTTATCAAACAAACTATACATGATTGGGATTACAAATAATGTTAAAAGGGTACTACTTATTAAGCCCCCGATAACGGTAATTCCCATTGGCTGGTTTATTTCAGAGCCTTCACCGATGCCAAATGCTAACGGTAACAAACCTAAGATTGTCGTTGAGGCTGTCATCATGACCGGGCGCGTACGATCTTTTACTGCCACAACGATAGCCTCGTATGATCCCATACCTTCTTCTTTTTTCTTATTGATATAATCCACAATCACAATTGCATTGTTAACGACGATGCCCGCTAGGACAATAATTCCAATGATTGCTGTAATTCCAATTGGAGTGTTTGTGAAAAAGAGACCAATCGCAACCCCGATCACCATAAACGGAACTGTAAACATAATCACAAATGGATACTTAAATGACTCAAATTGTGCAGCCATTACGAAGTAAATCAATGTTAAGGCTAAAACAAATGCCAACAGCATTTGATCCATCGAGGACTCCAACAGCTCTTTATCACCACTGTAGACAATATCCGTTTCATCTGATAGCCCCAGCCCCGCCACCTCTTCATCAATTTTTTTCGAAATCGCGCCCAGATTGGTCGTCGACACATATTTCACTGTAAATTGTACGGCATGCTGTTGGTCAATTCTTCGAACCGTTAATGGTCCTTCACCAATTTCAATGTCAGCCACGTCCCCTAATGGAACAAATGTATTTGCCTGTGTTTTTAAAAGAAGATTCCGAAGGCCTTCAATATGATTGGTAAACTCTCGGTTATAGCCAACATTGACAGGATAAATCTTCTTTTCTTGATCGATTAGCTGAAGAGCTCGTGTTCCTCTTGTCACATCATTGACCGTTGATGCAATTTGTACAGGCGCAAGCCCTTCTTCAAACGCTTTTTCTTTATCAATCGTAATTTGAAGCTCTTCAATCGTTTTCGAAACATCTGTGGAAACTTCTGTAACATCCTTCAACGTTACAAGTGCATCCGTAATTTTATCAACTGCTTCATCGAGCCGTCCCTTATCTGTATCCTTCACATGGAACTGTAAAGTGTTGGGTGTTGATCCTGATGAAGACTGTAGATTGAATTTAACAACTGCCTCTGGATGAAGCTCGTTAACCGAAGACTCGATTTTCTGCTTCGTATCATCTACAAATTCAAAGGTTGACCATTCTCGTTCCTCAAACCCAACCATTTTCACATAAATTTCCGCTTCGTTGGTACTTCCTCCTCCACGAAAGCTTTTTTCTTGAGTAGAACCAATTAAGCTAACATAGACATCAACGTCTGGCTCCTCTTCTAGTTGCTTTTCAATCACAGTGACTGCTTTTTTCGTGTCCTCCAATGGTGTACCATTTTCAAGCTTCATTTTTATTGTAAAAAAGCCCTCATCGCTTTTCGGAATGAATTCTGTTCCGACTGTAAAAAGTCCAAATAGACTTACCGCAAACATCACTAAAGTAATCAACAGTACAATGAATCGATGCCTCAATGACCATCTTGTTGCATTCTCTAAAAAGCGCATTCCTCTCGATGTCTGACGTCTTTTTTCGAGGTTTTCATTTGGTCTTTTTAAAAATCGACTTGCTAGCATCGGCACAACAGTTAACGCGACAATGAGGGAAGCAAATAAACTAAATGCAATGGTAACTGCAAATTCCGTAAACAACTCTCCAATTAAACCCGTAATAAAAACCACGGGTAAAAAAACAGCAACCGTTGTTAAAGTTGAGGCAATAATTGCCGTTCCAATTTCTTTTGTTCCCTCTTCTGCAGCCAGCTTTGGCTCTTTCCCCATTGATAAGTGGCGGTAAATGTTTTCGATTACGACTATTGAATTATCGACGAGCATTCCAATCCCAAGGGCAAGTCCACCTAATGTGAGAATATTTAATGAGAAATCTGAAAAATACATGAGCACAAAGGTAACAATGACGGAATATGGAATTGCAATCCCGATGATGAGTGGACTTTTTACATTTCGAAGGAAAAAAAAGAGCACAATCATTGCAAATAATCCACCGAGCAACAGGGTACTTATGATGTTGCTAATTGCTATTTTGACGTAGTTACCTTGGTCAAACAGGATATCAGCTTGGACATTTTTATATTTTTTCTGAGCTAGTTTTTTTTCTAATTCCGCTTGAAAACCTTCTGAAACTTTCGCTGTGTTGGCATCCGATTCCTGAAGAACACTTACGAGCATGGCGGGCTCCATGTTTGCTCGTGTAATGGTCTTCTGTGATTCAGGGACAATCTTAATTTGGGATAAATCCGCTAAAACCACTTTTTCACCTAAGATGGGGTCAATTGTAATCGCAAGCTCCTCTAAATCGTCAACAGAATTCAAATTACTAATAACTCTTGTAGTAAGCTCCTTGCCTTCAGATTCAATCGTATTTCCAGGAAGTGAAACTGAATTGGCCCGTAGGATGTTGACAATATCGGTTTGTGTGAGAGCATACTCTTCTAACATTTCTTGATCTAATTCCACTTTTATTTCTTCCGACATGACACCAGACAGATTTACATTTGCGACACCTTCGACTTTATTGAGCTCGGTTACCAGCCCTTCGGCAAGCTCTTGCAGCCCTTTTTCATCCTCTTCCATACTCAAGGACAATTGAATGACCGGAAACTGTGACGGATCAAATTTTAAAAAGCGAGGAGTCTCAGCATCATCTGTAATTTGTGTTTGATTGATGCGGCTTAAAATTTCGTTTTCAATATCATCAATCGAAGTTGTCCATGAAAACTGTAATAAAATAAAAGATGCACCTTCTTGGGATGTCGAGGACATTGTTTTTAAGCCCGGCAATGTAGACAGACTTTGTTCAAGAGGTTTTGTGACCTTTTCAGAGACTTCATTCGGACTTGCTCCAAAATAGTTTGCTACAACTACACCTACGGGAGGATTGATATCCGGGATTAATTTTAATGGTATATTCATTAAGGAAACGATTCCTAAAATAATCACTAAAAACATAGAAACCAATGTAAAAGTTGGTCTTTTTATCGAAAATTTGCTGATGTGCATCAATCCGTTCCTCTTTTCTAGAAAAGTACAATACAATTGCCATTATGCCCATTTCAAAAAAAAACTGTACACCCAAAACGAGTGTACAGTTTCTCAAATAATATCTTTTTCTGAAGGTTATTCCTTTAAGTCTTGGATTGAATCAATGTCCATATAAGCTGGTACGACTAATCCGATTTTTGTGCCTTCGAGATTTGAACCAAGGTCTTCGAATTTTCCGTCAAACTTCTCTACATAATCAGCATGGGTAACTGGTAACCATCCAGCAACATGTGCATCAACAGATCCATCTGCTACACCCGTCCACATTGGGCCAGCTTCTACTTGGCTCATTTTTACTTTATAGCCTAAATCAGTCAACACTTTAGCAACAATATTTGTACTTGCAATTTCGCTATCCCAAGCCACGTACGCTAATTTTACTTCTTCACCATTTCCTTCTTGTACACCCTCAGTCCATTCTGCAACTTTATCAGGATTCTCTTCTATCCATTTTGCAGCTGCTTCTTCAGGTTTTGTTCCATCATTAATATCTACCATTACATTTGCCATGTCATCTGCAGTCCAATTGAATTGGTCAAGTAGTGCATGCACTCCTGGTAAATCTTCTTTTAACCCAATTCGTGCGATACTATGAATATTTTCTTCTCCACCATACACTCCCTTAGGATCTTCAAGATATTTTAGATCAAAAGCAGAGAATTTCCAGTGTGGAGTCCAACCCGTGATGATAATTGGTTCTTCCTTGGCATATGCCTTCTTAAGTGCTGCTGTCATCGCTGCACCTGATCCTTCTACTAATGTCCAATCATCCAGACCGTACTCTTTAATTGCTGAATCTGTTGCCTTCATAATCCCTGCACCTGGGTCTATTCCAACAATCTTATAATCTACACTTTCACCTACGGATGCAGAATTAGTTCCTGCTTCTTTAGAATCGCTACCACATGCTGCAAGTCCTAATGTTAATCCGATTGCTAATGTTGCTGTTAATGCTTTTTTAAACATTATACCGTTCCTCCTAGTTTCTTTTTGCCTATATTTTGAGTAATCCGGTCAAGGACGATTGCAACAATGACAATCGCAAGACCAGCTTCAAAACCAGTTCCTGTTTGTAGCTGTGTAACAGCTCGGTATACATCTGCTCCAAGTCCTGGTGCACCTACCATTGAGGCAATAACCACCATAGATAAAGCAAGCATGATACTTTGGTTAATTCCAGCCATAATCGTAGGCATGGCTAACGGAATTTGTACTTTTACAAGCCTTTGTTTTGTTGTAGAACCAAAGGCTTCGGTTGCCTCAATTAAATCCTTTGGCACCTGTGTGATACCTAGAATTGTCAAGCGAATCGTTGGTGGCATCGCGAAAATAACAGATGCCACTACCCCAGGTACAACGCCAATGTTGAAGAAAAAGATAGCCGGTAATAGATACACAAAGGCTGGCATTGTTTGCATGAAATCTAAAATCGGGATTACGATATTACCCACTGCCTTACTTTGAGATGCCCATATTCCAAGAGGAATCCCAATAATAATGGATATCCCGACAGATGTTAACACAAGGGCAATTGTTTGAAGCATATTGTCCCAGTAGCCTAAATTATCAATTAGCAGTAATCCGATTAAAGTAAAAAGAGCAATTTTCCAATTACAAATTTTCCAAGCTACCGCGCCTAAAATAAGTGTTAATAAAATCGAAGGAATAAAACCTAATCCTACAACAATTCCTTCCACAAAACCTTCTAGTCCTGCTGCGACTCCTTCAAATAAAAATTCAAAGTTCGTAACTAACCAATCTATAAATATATCTATCCAGTCAGCTAATGGCAGCTTTGGTAATAAACCATCCATTATAACGCCTCCCTTTCATCACTTGGAGGGAGTTGATTAGCCCCAAAGTCATTTATAAATGTGTCATTACCTGCAAGTGCACCAATCACTGCACCACGAATTACAATTCCCTTGAGACGATTTTCTTCATCCACAACAGCAACTGGAATCGTCGCTTGTGATACATCATCAAATAAATCAACAAGTAATGTACTCGTTTCAACGGTTTTAAGATTTGTTTCCATGACATCAGCTAAGGTCAGATTTTGCTCAACAGCCTTAGAAGCTTCCACAGCACTAACTGCACCAACAAGCTTATGCTGTTTGTCTACAACATAAACAGTTGATAAACCGCTATCCTTCATTATTTTAAGAGCAAGTCTTGCTCCTTTATCTACCTGAACAATCTCGGCACGTTTAACGATATGTCCAGCAGTTAACACCTTAGATAAATCAACATCCTCCACAAATCTTTCTACATATTCATTAGATGGATTCATTAGAATTTCTTCAGGAGTTCCGATTTGAACGATGTTTCCGTCCTTCATTAAGGCAATACGGTCACCGATTCGTAATGCTTCGTCAAGGTCGTGTGTGATAAAGACGATCGTTTTTTCCATCCGACCCTGTAATTCAATCAATTCATCCTGCATGTCCTTACGAATCAATGGATCCAAAGCACTAAAGGCTTCGTCCATTAATAAAATATCTGGGTCATTTGCGAGAGCTCTTGCCAATCCTACACGTTGCTGCATACCGCCACTAAGCTGGTCAGGATATTGATTTTCATAGCCTTCTAGGCCAACTAGTTTCAGAGCTTCAAATGCTTTTTGGGATCGGTCTTGTTTGGCTACACCTTGGATTTCGAGACCATATTCAGTGTTTTGAAGAACGGTTTTATGCGGGAATAAAGCGAAGCGCTGAAACACCATGCTCATTTTTTTCCTACGAACTTCACGAATTTCTTCTTTATTCATGGAGACAACTTCTTTTCCATCGATAAAAACTTGACCGGCAGTTGGCTCTATTAATCTATTTAAAAGACGAACCAATGTTGATTTTCCACTTCCAGATAAGCCCATAATGACAAAAATTTCCCCAGGGTATACCTCAAAGCTCGCTTGATTCACACCCACTGTCGATCCTGTACTTTTTAAAATTTCTTGCTTCGTTTTTCCTTCCTTTAATAGTTGACTTGCTTTTTTTGATGAGCGTCCAAATATTTTCGTTACATTGGAAACCTTTATTTTTGCTTGTTTTTCACTTTCCATACTGTCACCTCAATTTTCTAAACGATTTAACTCAAATCATTATTTGATATTCCTTTAAAACCAATAAAATTCCGATGTAGGAAGCAATTAGTAACTATGACCTATTAATTGTAGTAATGATTTCCAAATTACACAAAGCGGATATAAAGGGATATACCTTCATAAAGTTTGTGAAGTAAAAACTGTACGCACTATACGTTCTTCATTCTTAAAATTCCTCCCATATCCTCCATAATCCTTTAAGCAGCTCCCCTTTACATTCAATGAGCAAATATGTAGGCTATAGATATTAAACACTTTTGTTGTAGGATGTGAATCTATTTGCAAGGCGTAGACAAACTAGAAAAAGCCCGGGAACGTGTAATTGATGCAATTGCTCAAAATATGAACCTGTATGGGGTAACTCCTTCGATAGGGAGACTTTGGGGGCTTATGTATTTTCATGACGAACCAATGACACTTGATGAAATGAAACAAGAACTAGGTATGAGCAAAACAAGTATGAGTACTTCTGTCCGCAACTTAGTAGAATTAAAAATGGTCGATAAGGTGTGGAAAAAAGGAATTCGAAAAGACCTTTATGAGGTAGAGGAAGATTGGTATCAGACCTTTATTGATTTTTTTACGATAAAATGGAGAAACGGTATTTCCATGAATGTCAGTGCCATTCAAAAATCTTTATCTGAACTTAAAGAGCTATTAAAGGACGAGCAAGTTAGGGATGAAATAAAAGCAGAAGCAGAAAGCGATATTTTGAAACTGAATAATGCTTTGGAATATTATTTCTGGCTCGATCGACTAGTAGATAGCTTTGAATCACATGAAATCTTTACATTTATTCCAAAAAAGTAACGTTTGTGAACGTTGCTTTTTTTTAGTTAAAAATTGATTACGATTCACTTGTACACCTCATCGATTTTGTCCGTTAAACATACCCTACAATATGGGGGTGAAAATATGCCATTATGGGGCTGGCTGTTAGTTTTTTTTGGAGGGTTACTCCTTGTAGGTTTTGTAGCTGACCGGATCTCAAAAAAGAATCGTTCCACCGACTCCCGCGAAATTCAAAAACAAGTCGATGAAGTTAAGAACAACCATAGAGATTTTCATCACTTTTGATAATCAAAAAAGAAGCAGCCCGGAATTATTGTACTGCACCCCAAAAGT
>NZ_JBALOP010000035.1:0-13995 GCF_036962685.1 Bacillus sp. JJ1566
GTCTTCATAACCCCGATGATGACCTTTCCAAACCAGCCGGAACATCTTTAAGGTCTTCATCACCACTTCCCTAACAACCCAGCCCATGCTTTGTCCTTCCCCCTAATGTTTACCAAATGATCTCCCTCACATTCCCAATGAATGCTATACTATGTAAGTACATTTTAGAAAAGGGGATTTATTTATGAAGGCTTTTTTACGATTTCTACTATTAATAGCGCCATTTTTATATATGATCTTTATTTTCATTTTATCCAGCCTTCCATCAGACGCAATCGTGAACACACCGTTTTCGTGGGATCGGGCTTTTAAAGAATCACTCCATCTAATCGAATTCGGCATCCTCTACGGCCTGTGGGTCTTATTTTTTCTCGTACAAGGGAAGTTCACTCCGAAAACAAGCATCCTGGCTGCGGTTCTCTCAATCGCTTATGGGTTCTCCGACGAGTTGCACCAATACTTTGTCCCTTACCGGTCTGCAACCGTCATTGATCTAGTTAAAGACACAATTGGGGTGCTCGTGCTTTTTTCTATCGTAAAAGTGAGTTATTTTGGAGAAAAGCTACCACGATTCAAAAAGCTACTCCAACGGATAGAAGGGTTGAACAGCAAAAAGGCAGAGGGGAACTGATCCCTCTGCCGTTATTTTTTCACCGTTAATTTATTTTCGAAGTTCTCTGTGGTCGAAATTTCTACGCCCTGGTAATAATGTGCGACAATTTCTTTGTAGTTCTTTCCTTCCTTCGCCATTCCGTCCGCACCATACTGACTCATGCCAACCCCGTGGCCATTGCCCTTCGTTTTAATGATGACGTGGCTGCCTTTACGTTCCCATGTAAAATCACTTGAACGTAGGCCTAGTGCATCCCGAACTTCTCGACCAGTAAACGTCTTCCCTCCAACCTCAACAGTTGCAACACGTTTAGATTCAGTTCTAGCCGTTATTTTTCCAACTTCATTACCTTGACCGATTTTGATCCCTAGCTTTTGTTCAAATTCAGCTGCTGTCATTTCAACTTGACCCAGGAATTTTTCCGTGTTCATATCCCACGGACTTGGTACGCTTCTTAAATATGGATATTCATTTTTATAGTAGTCTTCCGAGTTTTCCGTGTAGCCATTACTCGTTGAGAAAAATTGGGCATCAATCGGCTCGCCATTATAAGTTAAAATTTGCCCCTGTGTTTCATTGACGGCTTGCGTGATTTTTTTGATTTTCCAGTCGTAATCGTCTTTCCATTCGGTTTTTAATTCCTCGATGTTTTTATATACCTGATGGTTTATCGTATCTGATACATCAGCGCCTTCAGGAACTCCGATTTTTTGGTCACTTAGCATATGCCGCACTACATACGTTCTTGCAGCCAATGCTTGAGCTTTTAATGCCTCCATTTCAAACTTTGCAGGCATCTCCTGTGCCAGCACACCGACCACATAATTCTCAAGTGGTACATTTTCGATTCTTTGAGCACTGACGCGGTGCACAGCCACCTCCACTGTCGGGCCCGAAGCAATTTGAGGTGGTTCTGGATTTGATTGCCGTTCTTCTGCCAGCTTTACCGTATCCTTGCCGGAAAACGGAATGACGAGCATCGATGGAATCAATAAAATCAAGACAAAAAGGACAGAAACTAGTACAATGATTGGTTTAATCTGTTTCATGAATGCAAGCCTCCACATCAAAATTAATGCATTTCATTATGCACCTATATTTCAATATTTATGGTAGTGGACAAGCATTTATGACCTTTTTATGTATAAAAATAAAAATCAAATACGCCTTAGCGTATTTGCGTCCAGATTTTTTCGAGCTCGCTCGAAAAGTTTCCTCTGAAAATCTGTGGCATCCGCCGGAGGCTTTTAATTTTATTCACTTCTAGTGAATAAAATTAAAAAAGCTAGAGATATTACCTTAATGGGTAATGTCCCTAGCTTTTTACGTGGTTAGTTAAAAGTTTACCTTTACTTCTTCCACTAGGCTTTCTGTTGCTTCATTTATACGTTCAATATCAGCACCTAATGCCGCAAGCTTATGATGGAAGTTCACATAACCACGGTCTAAGTGCTTCAGTTCTGTTACACGAGTGTAGCCCTCTGCAACCAATCCGGATAAAATAAGTGCAGCAGCAGCACGTAAATCAGTTGCGGCTACTTCAGCTCCCTGAAGTTGGGATTCTCCGTTGATAATAACAGAACGGCCTTCAATTTTAATATCACCATTCATGCGTCGGAATTCTTCGACGTGCATGAAGCGATTTTCAAATACAGTTTCGGTGATCATACTTGTGCCCTGTGCACGAAGTAATAATGCCATCATTTGCGATTGCATATCGGTTGGAAAACCAGGATGTGGCATTGTTTTAATATCGACAGCCTTTAATTTTTCTGGCCCGATTACACGTAGACCATCTTGTTCTTCAATGATGGTAACGCCCATTTCTTCCATTTTTGAAACTAGTGAGCTAAGGTGTTCTGGTACTGCACCTTGAACAAGTACATTACCGCCTGTAATCGCAGAGGCCACCATAAAAGTACCTGCTTCAATACGATCTGGAATAATGTTATGTGTTGCACCATGCAATTCTTTTACACCTTCAATACGAATGGTTCCAGTACCTGCGCCTCTTACCTTTGCTCCCATTGCATTTAGGAAGTTGGCAAGGTCCACAATTTCTGGTTCTTTTGCACAGTTTTCAATGATGGAGACTCCATCAGCAAGTGTAGCAGCCATCATGATGTTTTCAGTAGCTCCTACGCTTGGGAAATCCATGTATACTTTTGCACCGCGAAGCCGTCCATTAACTTCGGCATCGATATATCCATTTCCAACTTTCACAACTGCACCCATTGCTTCAAATCCTTTTAAGTGCTGGTCAATCGGTCTTGAACCAATTGCACAACCGCCAGGAAGAGCAACTCTCGCGTGACCATTGCGTGCAAGCAATGACCCCATCACAAGTACAGATGCGCGCATTTTTCGAACATATTCAAAAGGTGCTTCCGTTTTTAGCTCTCTTGATGCATCGACAACGATTTGATTGTTTGCAAACTCGACTCTCGCGTTTAAATGACGCAATACCTCATTAATCGTATATACATCTGAGAGCGTGGGTACTTCATTTATCACACTTTTACCATTTCTAGCTAATAAGGATGCAGCGATAACTGGCAAAACAGCATTTTTTGCGCCTTCTACTTTGACTGTGCCGTTCAACCTATGACCGCCGCGGACGATGATTTTTTCCAAGGTATTCCCCTCCGCGTCCCATTTTCTATATATTCATATTCATTCATAACAATTGGTGTTCCATCTTGACTGGTGTTTATAGAACCCAATCTTTTTATATTCATTGCTTTTAGTGGAAAATTTCGTTCGCACTGATGTAGTGTATGCAAACCACCGGGCAAATGTCTCTATTTTAGGTATGGTTGCATAGTGTTACATCGATCGATAAAAAATTAATTAGCACCGCTCTAGCAGGGCCTATTCCAAATTGTTTTCATGTACAATTTTACACAAAACCAATTTACATCATATCACTGGTACATACATTGGACAAGTGAAATTTGTGGGAATTTCGCATTAATTGTCGACAAATATTTGAATATTTGAAGGTATATTATTAAGTGATAACTTTACATAGTTCACATAGTACATCTAATACGAAAAGAACTTCTTGTTTTTGAGGGTTTGTCTTCTTTTTTAGAGAATTTAAAGTGGTGATTAAATTATCTTAAAAAAGCAAGTAGATTTGGTGGAATACTCCGTGAAAAACTCTAAAAATGAGTTCCTTCGTATCATCAACCTTAACCTTCTAATAGGTCACTCCAGTAATATCCAATGTATTTTTCCTTTGAAATGGCATACTAAGGAATGTTTTATTTGATTTCCTCTCCATACTTACATTTTTACCAGTACCCCACTGGCGAATACGTGGAAAGTAGTGGAGAACGTATGTCAAGCTTCATTCAGGACTGCATTTCCATAAAATCCCTGAATAAATAAATTTCAGCCAAGGATGCTTGGTAATTGTTGTGACCAGAGGAGATAATCTAAGAAGAAATTACTGACCGTTGATCCTATAGCAATTGTCAAAAGAACCAGAAGAACTCGCACTTGGAAAACATGATTCGGCTTCACTAAATGCTCATATCGAATGCTTTGCAAGGCCCACCACGTCACAACAATAAAAATTAAATGCGAAATAATACTGATAAGTGCTTGATACCCAAAACCCGCTAACATAAAACCACTCCTTTGGATAAAAGACTAAGTACGCCACGTGCGAGTGGCAACGTCTTTGTGACCCACCTCATGCCGGCCGAAATCACACCACACCATTTTACCATTTTCTACGACTGAAGTCCTCAAAAACAAGCATCAAAAAAGGAAGAGGCATCCCCATACCTCTTCCTTTAATAAAACACCCCTATTTGTTTGAAAACGGACTAGCAGTCACTACTGCTTTTAACCAATAAAGTCCGCAAAGCTTTCGAACTGTTGAATGAATTCGAATGCAATACCTGGGAAAATTCCAAGACCAATCGTTCCGACCACAGCCACAACCACGACAATCCACACACCTAAAGGTAGCTTGATTTTGCTTTCGTCTGCTGCCGGTCTAAAGAACATTTGGGTTAGGATCCCGAAGTAATAGAAATACGATACCACGGTTGTCGCAATCATAATGGATGCCAACACGTAATGTGACGGAGTAGTAACAAATACCCCGATGAAAATCTCAAGTTTTCCGATGAACCCAGCCGTTCCAGGAATTCCCGCTAACGAAAGTATGAATATACTTAGCGCAACAGCTAGTACCGGTGAGCGCTTATAGAGTCCTGCAAACTGACTAATATCCTCTGAGTCCGATTTTTGCGAAATGACCTGAAGAATCGCAAAGAATCCAAGGCTCATGAAGAGATAAGCCACTAAATAGAACCAAATCGCATCCATCATAAAATAGGAGAAAGCTACAAATGCTACTAATACATAACCAGCATGGGCAATACTTGAATATGCCATCATCCGCTTTATATTACGTTGTCTTAGGGCAATTGTGTTCCCAATAATCATCGTTGCGCCTGCGATAATCGCTAACAAATCCTGGAGATAGAACAACAAATATGGTGTTTCTACATTTCCAGATGGTACTTGGATGAAGGCAGTTACAACAATTCGCAAAATGATGACAAAGCCCGCTGTTTTTGAAACAACGCTTAAAAAGGCTGTAACAGGTGTTGGTGCTCCTTGATACACATCTGGTGCCCACATATGGAATGGAGCAGCCGCGATTTTAAAGGATAGACCCACTACAATCATAAATAGCGCAAGGGCGACAATATAAATATGCTGTGGATCCTGTAGGCTTCCGAGCGCCATAAATATTTCTTTTAAATTCGAGGTTCCAGTAAGGCCGTACACATAACTAACCCCGAATAAAAAGAATGCTGTTGAAACTGTCCCGTTAATCACATATTTCATCGCGGATTCATTTGATTGCTTATTGCGCTTTCGGATTCCGGCTAATATATAGGAGGAAATTGAAAGTAACTCCAAGCCGATGAAAAGTGTAATCAAGTCAGCACTGGATGTCATAATCATCGTACCTAAAAGTGCTGCTAGAAGTAAGTAGTAAAACTCACCGCGGTACTCACTTATGCCATCCTTAGGCTCATAGCTCATTGCAAGTAAAATCACAAGAGCAGTTCCAACTAATAAAATCAATTTAAAAGCAATCGCAAACGAATCCAGCCGAAATGTATCATACAAAATTGAAGTGACATCATTTCCGATCAAGGAAACCGTAAATCCGATTGCAACAAGGATCCCAGCAATTCCAATCCAACCAAGTGGACGTCGGTCCATGTTTTTTCCCATAAATAAATCAAGTAACGATAGAAGGGTTGCGACACCGAGGATGATAAATTCTGGTGCCATTACTCCCCATTCAAAACTTAGCAAAGTTTCTGTATCCATCGGCTCACCCTCCTAACCCTAGCATGATTGTTTCAAGTGCAACCTGAAGTGGCTGTGTAAGCACGTTAGGATAAACACCAATTAATACGATAAATGCTAGTAACACAAGTACCGGAACCATCTCAATGGGACGTAAATCAACTGCGCCCTCATAGGAATGGTTTGCCTTTCCGTATGTCACATTTAAGACTGCACGTAATAAGTACACAGCTGTCATAATGATTCCAATTGCTCCAACTGCAGCAAGTACTGGCATTTCCTTAAACAGGCCAAGGAAGGCCATAAACTCACTAACAAACCCGGACATCCCTGGTAACCCAAGTGAAGCCATTGCAGCCACTAATAAAAATCCAGCAGTAAGTGGCATCACCTTTGCAAGTCCACCAAGCTTATCGATATACGATGTCCCGGCCCGCTCGTACATGACCCCAATTAAGAAGAACAATAACGCTGAAATCAAGCCATGTGATACGACCTGGAAGACCGCCCCTTGCACGCCCGCCTCATTCATCGCACCGAGGCCAATCAACACAATCCCCATATGCGAAATACTCGAGTAGGCCAGAACCATTTTGAAGTCCTTTTGTACAAATGCTAAAAATGCTCCATATAAAAGGTTGATGACCCCAAGTACGGCAACAATCGGCGCAAGCGTAATGAATTCATCCGGGAAGAATCCCATTCCAAAGCGGATAATCCCGTATGCTCCAATTTTTAAAAGGATCCCTGAGTGAATCATAACGATTGATGGCGGTGCTTGTACGTGAACACGGAGCATCCATGTGTGTAACGGAAAAATCGGTAATTTAATTCCAAACCCGATAATGATGGCTATCAATAACCCTAGACGTAACCCTTCCGAAAATTGACCGGGAATCGGTAAACTATCCGGTGGACTTGCAAAAATCGCGGTTAATGCCGTAATATTCGTTGTTCCAGTCTTTGCAAAAATGATCATAATGACAATCAACAAAATTGCAGAACCAAGTCCGTTATAAATCAAAAAGCTAAATGCCGCTTTTTCTTTTTCAAAATAGCCCCATTTTCCAATCAGGAAGAACGTCGAAATGAGCGTCATCTCAAAGAACACAAAGAATAAAATCAAGTTTCCGGCTGTAAAAACACCAAGCATGCCAAGTTCGAGTAAAAGGAATAGCATGAAATAACCTTTCCATTCCTTTTTAATATGAACGGATGCGATTGCAGCTAGAGTTGAGATCACCGTGGTTAACAGGACGAGCACTAAAGTAAGACCGTTAAGGCCCATCTCGTAGTTAACTTCCCACGGATTTCCTTTCGGTAAAAAACCGAACCAATACACGGTTTCCTTAAACCTTTCAAGGTCTCCACCACCTGTATAAAACCCGTATGCATAGAGGGCAAGAACAAGTGAAGGTATCGTTGCCAAAACCCCGACTAGCTTGATTGTTTTTTCCTCAGTTTTTGGTACAAACGCTAAGATTGCAATACCTAAAATCGGGAAGAATACTAAAAGTGTAAGTATTAGTGAACTCATCTTAAGTACCCCCCTGTCAGTGCTACAACGAGAAGTAAAATCGCTAATCCCACAAAGGCAACGGATGTGTACATTTGGACCTGACCATTTTGTAGCCTAGCCCCAAGCTTTCCGATACTTTGTGTTGCCTGTGCCACACCTTTTACAATGCCACCTACTAAAAATTCATCGATATAGCGTAAGAATAAGCTAAATACCTTTGTCGCGTAGACAACAGTCATGTTATAAAATTCATCGATAAAATATTTGTTATGGACGATGCTGTACATGATTGGCGCTCGAGAGCTGAAAAAGTCTCTTGAAATTGATTTTCGTTGATACATCGCATACGCTAGCAAGATGCCAAATAAAGAGACAAATGTTGCAACTGCCATAATCCAGCCTGGTCCTTCAATATGCCCCGGTCCGTAAAGGGTCGTCCCTTCTGTTAACCAGTCCCCTAAAAAAGTTCCAAACCAAGGTGTGTTCACATACCCTGCTACAACGGCGAGGATACCTAAAATAATCATTGGAATCGTCATTGAGCTTGGTGAGTCTTTTACATTTGTTTGATTTCCTCTTGATTCCCCAGTAAAGACCATAAAGAACAAGCGGAACATATAAAATGCTGTAAAGAACGCTGCAATCACCGCTAACCAGAACAACACATAATTTCCATTTGCCCAAGTTGCAATTAAGATTTCGTCCTTACTGAAAAATCCTGAGAAAAATGGAACGCCACTGATTGCCAATGTTCCAATTAAGAATAATGGACCTGTTACGCGAAGCTTTTTCCATAATCCGCCCATTTCCTCAATGTTCTGTGTATGAACGGCATGAATCACGCTACCCGCTGCTAAGAACAGCAATGCTTTAAAGAAAGCATGTGTCATTAAGTGGAACACTCCTGCAACATACCCAGCAGATCCCAACGCAAGCATCATATATCCAAGCTGACTCACAGTTGAATAGGCCAGAACACGTTTAATATCCTTTTGTGCTAAGCCAATGGATGCTGCAAAAATAGCCGTAATTCCTCCAATCACAGCGACTGTCATCATCGCCGCATGGCTTGCTGCAAATAGTGGGAAGGTATTTGCTACTAAATAAACCCCTGCTGCAACCATCGTAGCTGCGTGAATTAAAGCCGAAACAGGTGTCGGACCTTCCATCGCATCCGGCAACCATGTATGAAGTGGGAATTGACCAGATTTACCAACAGCTCCCACAAAAATTAAAACCGCAGTTAAGGTAATCATCGTGGATGAAATTTCTCCAGCGCCAACGGCTTTAAAAATTTCATCATATTCAAAGCTGCCAACCTGCCAGAATAATAGAATCATCCCGATTAATAGGCCAACATCTCCAATACGCGTCATAATAAACGCTTTTTTCGCGGCCGCTTTCGCTTCTTCCTTGTAAAAGTAGAACCCAATTAATAGGAACGAACCGAGTCCAACAAGTTCCCAGAAAATATACGTTTGCAGTAGGTTTGGTGAGATAACCAAGCCCAGCATCGCGAAGGTAAATAACCCAAGGTACGCATAAAATACCGGAAAGCGCTCATCACCATGCATATACCCTTTCGAATACATATGTACTAAAAAACTGACAAGCGATACTACCACTAACATAAGTGCATTTAATTGATTCACTTCAAACCCCGCTGTTAAGTGAACATCCCCAATTGATAACCACGTGCTCTCATATTTATATGTTGGATTTCCGAGTCTCGCCGCGAGAACCAACACCGAGTAGACGAATGCTACAAACGTAAGCAGAATGCCAATATAAGCACTCGACTCCTTCATTCGTTTACCGAATATAAGAAGGAACAAAAAAGAGATAAGCGGGAAAAGCGGTATGATCCATGCATTTTCCATCATCGTATCACAATCCCCTTCTTGGATCTTTTCGGTCATAGGTGAAGAACAAGAAACCTAAGTTCCACAGTTTTAACCGTTTAATGTTTCATGGAATTCATTTCATCAATGTTAACTGTGCGCTTATTTCGGTACAGTGCCATCAAGATAGCTAGACCTACAGCAAATTCAGCTGCTGCAATGGCGATCGTAAACAGTGCAAAGATTTGCCCGGTAATGCCGGGGACCATCCCGTATTTACTAAAAGCCACAAAATTGATATTTACTGCATTCAGCATTAACTCAACTGAGATCAACACGATAACCGTGTTTCTTTTTGTAAAAGCCCCATACAGGCCAATACAAAATAAAATTAACGCTAGAAGGAGGTAGGCTGTTAATGGAATTGAACTCATTCCTCATTCGCCTCCTGTTCATTGTCTTTTTTCGCTAAAATGATCGCACCTATTAACGCAACAAGCAACACAACAGATGTTAATTCAAATGGAATGACATACTTTGCAAAAAGCTCGATTCCAATTTTTTCTGTATTGTTCACATGAAGGTCCGTTGCTTGACCGCCAAAATCCAAATCGTAAATCCCAAGGTATACGGCAAAACCAAACGCTAGGATTCCACCAAGAACAAATATGGTTCGACCACGACTAACCTTTGGCTCACTCGTGTCATTATGCTTCGTGAGCATGATTCCAAACAGCATCAGAATCGTGATGGCACCTGAGTAAATTAAGACCTGCACAGCTGCCACGAATTCGGCATGAAGCATCACGTACAAGCCTGCGATACTAATGAAGGTGAAGACAAGTGCGATAACCATATGTATGACCTTTTGGAGGTTAAGCATTAACACACCGCCGCCAATCGCACTAATTGCTAGGACTATGAATGCTAAAAATTCTCCGGTCACACCTTATTCTCCTTTCGCACGTTCGTATCGTTTTCATCCAACCACTCAAGGTTTTTAAACAAGTCATCACGACTATATTCAGCGAGTTCAAAGTTGTTTGTCATGACAATCGCTTCTGTCGGACAAACCTCTGTGCAAAGGTCACATAGAATACAAATTTCAAAGTTGATGTCATACGTATCAATGATTTTCCCTTTTTTAGTCGGATCAGGGTGTTTTTTCCCGGTTAACTGGATACAATCGGTTGGACAAATGTTGGCGCATTGATTACATACGATACATTTTTCCGGATAAAATTTTTGAATACCACGAAAGCGATCTGGTAGTGGTAGTGGTTCATTCGGATAATCATATGTGACTTTTTTATAGGTTAATTGATTAAGGGTGTATTTCATCCCTTTCAGCAAGCCAAACATGTTTTGTCACCCCTTTTTTAGGTAGTTACAATCAAATACGCCTTGGCGTATTTGCGCCCAGATTTTTTAGGCCCACACGACGTGGGTCACAAAGACGTTGCCACAGGGTGGCGCCTTTAGTCTTTGATCCTATGCTCGAAATGTTTCCTTTAAAAATCTGAGGCATTCGCCGGAGGCTTTAAATTTATTCATTCGAAGTTTGAACCCCGAACGAATAAAGTTAAAAAAATAATTCTTTAATCAAGGCTGATAAGAAAATGTTAGCTAGCGCAATAGGAAGTAGCACTTTCCAGCCAAACTCCATCAGTCTATCCGCACGTAAACGCGGGAATGTCGAACGGAACCAGATTAAGACAAAAATAACCATGCTAAATTTCAAGGAGAACCAAACGGCACCTGGAATAAAATCTAAGAATAGAACCGGTTTCCAGCCTCCTAAGAAAAGAACAGTCGTTAATGCCGCCATCGCAAACATATACACATATTCTGCTAGCATAAAGAATGCCCATCTAAATCCTGAATACTCAATATGGAAACCGGCGACGATCTCTGATTCTGCCTCAGGCAAGTCGAACGGTACTCGGTTGAGCTCCGCAACAGACGCGATAAAAAAGACAACAAAGGCAATCGGCTGTGCAAAAATAAACCAAACCTTATCCTGGGCTTCAACGATATCCGTTAGGTTCAAGCTTCCAGATAATAAAATGACTCCGATTACTGACATCACCAGTGGGATCTCATAGGAAATCATCTGTGCCGCTGCACGCATTCCTCCCATGAGGGCATATTTGTTATTCGATGCCCAACCACCCGCGGCGATTCCGATCGTAGTAAGACCCGATACAGCCACGTAATAAAGGAGGCCCACTCCAATATCTGCAAATTTATAGCTTTCCGTAAACGGAAGTACTGCCACAACCATGAAGGCTGGGGTAAACGCAAGCACGGGTGCGATAATAAATAATGGTCGGTCCGCTACTTTTGGGATCACGTCTTCTTTTATAAGAAGCTTCAAGACGTCAGCCACTGTTTGTAAAAGTCCCCAGCGTCCGCCTACTTGGTTTGGCCCCATACGTGCTTGCATAAAACCCATAACTTTACGCTCTGCAAGAATTCCGTATGTTACGAATCCGAGAATGACAAAAAGCAAGACGGTTGCAAGTAAAAAGAAAATACCAAAATTCAGCCAACTTGGAGGTGAATTCAGTAGGTTTTCAATCATTAGCCGTCAACCTCCCCAAGGACAATGTCTATTGCACCTAAGATTGCAATCATGTTTGCCATATTTTCACCCTCTAAAAGCTTCGGAAGGATTTGGAGATTGTAAAAGGACGGACGTCTAAATTTCAAACGGTATGGTTCCTTTTTTCCATCACTTGAAATATAGCAGCCAATTTCTCCGCGTGGTGATTCAATTCGTACATACGCTTCACCCTTTGGCGCTTTAATGATTTTTGGAACCTTCGCCATAATCGGCCCTTCTTCAGGGAATTGTTCAACAGCCTGCTCTACGATTTTAAGAGATTCTTCAATCTCCGCCATGCGACAGTGATAGCGTGCCCATGCATCTCCACCGTCCCTTGTTGGCACTTCAAAATCGAAACGGTCATAGATGGAATATGGCTCATCTTTCCGGAGATCCCACTTCACTCCTGTACAACGTAGGTTCGTACCACTTAAGGAATAATTCAACGCATCCTCCTTCGTGTACTTTCCAACCCCGATAACACGGTCACGGAAAATTTCGTTCCCTGTGACAAGCTGGTGGTATCCAGGAAGCTGTGATCTCATATAAGGTACAAATTCTTTTACTTTTTCAATCCAGCCCTCTGGAGCATCCCATTTAACCCCACCGACACGCATGTAGTTAAACGTAAGCCTTGCCCCGGAAAGCTCATTTAGTAGATTAATAATCATTTCTCTTTCTCTAAAAGCATAAAGGAATGGCGTCGTTGCACCGATATCGAGCAAATACGTTCCCCACCAGACGAGATGGCTCGCAATCCGGCCCAATTCCATCGCAAGGATGCGTAAATATTCCGCCCGCTCTGGAATCTCAATATCCATCATTGTTTCAACAGCGTGACAAAGCACATAGTTATTGGTCATCGCCGATAAATAATCCATTCGGTCTGTGTACGGAATGATTTGTGTGTATTGCAAATCCTCTGCAAGCTTTTCAGTACCACGGTGTAAATATCCAATTACAGGTGTAGCTTCTTTGATGATTTCACCGTCAATTTTTACAACAAGACGGAATACTCCGTGTGTACTTGGATGCTGTGGCCCTACATTTAGGAGCATTTCTTCTGTACGAATCATATGCTACACCTCCACATCATACGGTTCATAGTCTTTTCTAAGTGGATATCCCACCCAGTCGTCCGGTAATAGGATTCGTGTTAAATTTGGATGCCCTGTGAATGTGATACCAAGCAGGTCATACGTTTCCCGCTCTGGCCAATTTGCCCCTTCCCATAATGGTTGCAAGGATGCAGTTGTCGGCTCATCGCGGTCTATCATTACTTTTAACGCTACAGATTGACGGTTTTTATAAGAGAATAAGTGAACGTATACCTCCATATGTGTTTGGAAGTCTGTACCATGCAGTTCTGATAGGTAATCGAACCCAAGCTGTTCATTAAACTTTAAAAACTGTGCAACCTTAAAATATGTATCTGGCTTTGCAACAAGTGTTGGAACGTCTTTTGATAGTGTATTAATATATGAATCTTCCAAAACGCCTTCCCCTAGATGTTCCGTAATTACTTTCACGTACTTATCTAAATATTTTTGGTTTGGAGATGGCGCTGCCTGTTCAACTTCTTCTTCAACAGCCCCACCTGCCGTTGCTTTTGCTCTTGCTGCTGCAGCTGCCTTTGCTTTCGCCGCTGCGATGGCTTTTGCTTTTTCCTTGGCTAGATCATCGTCTGCTCCACCCGCGCCAGCTGAAGCTTTAGCTTTCGCTGCTGCCGCAGCCTTGGCTTTGGCTGCCGCTACTGCCTTGGCTTTCGCCTTTGCAAGCTCATCGTCGCCTGCCGTGCCGGATTCTGCCGCTTTTTGCTTCACTAGCGCTGCCGCCTTCGCCTTCGCTGCTGCTACTGCTTTTGCCTTAGCCTTTGCCAGGTCATCGTCACCTGCCGAGCCAGCTTCTACCGCTTTTTGCTTCGCTAACGCTGCCGCCTTCGCCTTCGCTGCTGCTACTGCTTTTGCCTTAGCCTCTGCCAGGTCATCGTCACCTGCCGAGCCGGATTCTTCCGCTTTTTGCTTCGCTAGCGCTGCTGCCTTCGCTTTTGCTGCTGCTACTGCTTTTG
>NZ_JBALOP010000035.1:14133-17871 GCF_036962685.1 Bacillus sp. JJ1566
CTTCTGAAGGTTCTGAACTTTTTTCAGTTGCTGCTTCCTCAGCTTGTTGTTTCGCCTTTTGCTTAGCTAATGCCGCTGCCTTCGCCTTGGCTGCCGCTGCTGCCTTCGCCTTTGCAATATCTATATTTTCTTCCTTAGATTCATTTTCACTTTTCGTTTCAGCTGCCTGTTTTTCAGCTAGTCGTTTTCTTGCAGCCTCCTTCGCCTTCTCTGCTGCCTCCCGCTTAAGTTGTTCCAGGTCTTTTTCTTCGCTCACGCTAAATCACCTTCTTCCCCGTTTTAGCCTCATAGCGAATCTTTTCTCTTAATTTATTAATCCCGTAAATGAGTGCAGCCGGATTTGGTGGACAACCAGGTATGTACACATCAACCGGTACAATTTGGTCCACCCCTTTTACAACCGCATACGACTTCACATAAGGTCCCCCTGCAGTTGCACAAGAACCCATCGCAATCACCCATTTTGGCTCGGGCATCTGATCATATAATCTTTTTAAAACCGGTGCCATTTTCTTTGTCACCGTACCTGACACTATCATACAGTCAGACTGACGTGGAGACGTACGGAAAAAGGAACCAAAGCGATCTAAATCATAGTGAGAAGAACCTGTCCCCATCATTTCAATCGCACAACAAGCCAGACCAAATGTAAGTGGCCACAACGAATTACTTCGTGCCCAACCTTTCACCTGCTCCAGCGTCGTCAAAAATACACTTCTCTTTAACTCTTCCATCTCTAAATCTGAAATACCATCAATTTTTAAATCCATTTCAACACGCCCTTCTTCCAAGCATATACTAAGCCGATAACGAGCATTACAACGAAAATTAACATCTCTACTAATGCAAAAATTCCGAGTTTTTCGTAGGCAACAGCCCATGGATATAAAAATACTGTCTCAACATCAAAAATAACAAACAATAGTGCAAAAATATAATAGCGTACATTAAACTGTACTCGAGAATCATGGAATGGCTCAATCCCACTCTCATATGTAGTAGCCTTCTCCTCACTCGGTGCATGTGGCCGAAGCAACTTCCCCAGAAACAACGCCACAATCGGGAGTAGAATACCCAACAATAAGAAGACAAACACTATCATGTAACTATTCAAATACTGATTCAAAAGATCCTCCATGTAGCCCCCTCCGATATCTCCCATCATTTTATCAAAATATTATAAAATGTAACCGATAACATTATAGCACTTTTCCCAGCCAAGTGTCGACCAAACCTGCCACTAATTCTACGAAATTACCATTTCTGACAAATGGGGGAAAAATAAGCGGGGAAACCGAGCATTATCAAGCTTTTTTCAAAACTGCAGTTTCAGCCATTGCTGGAATGATGAAACCATATTTTATTCAAATATGGTAATTTCTCATTATCATAGAATATATCCAACTGTGAACCAGCTAACTACCTTATCAAGTATGTTTTCTCCTAAATATGTATAGATGAATAATTGCTATATCACGTGCAGGGCCTCCTATCCATTCACCTTCCAACCACAATTCATCAATCCCCCTAAAACCCTAAATTAACATAACACCTCTATTTATAGACTATTGTCCAAAACATAAATTATCATCCATAATTGTCCAAATACGAAAAAAGGACTACTTAAAAGTAGCCCCTTTACTCTCCCAACTCAATTGTCACCTCTAGCTCTTCTAAATAAATTGGTGCCTTTTGTTTATATGTGACAATCTGGATATTTTCAGCTGTTATATTAGCCTCAAACTGAATCTCATATTGGTTGACAGAATTCCCGACCCTTATTGGTCCTTTCTCTGAATAATAGGCATTACCGGTTTGATCTTCAATCCAAATACTGTTTGCCTGCCAATACGCATCATCCCCAATTGTTTCAACAGTTAGCGTAACTAAGCCATTTTCAATCTTTATATCTAAAATTGAGGTTTCGCCAATTTCTCCTTGAGAAAGGGTCAATACTTCTTCTTTCCACTTTCCTTTCACTTCTTCTACCACTCTATCCTCATCTATATCCATTAAATACGGTTTGAATGTAAGGGATTTTGGTAGTTTCTCGAGGGGTTCAAAATAATATGTTAATGTTTCCACAAATTTCCCCTTCGACATGCCACCTCCACCTCCACCACTTAAAGGTTGGAGAACTCGGCCCTGGTCATCTATAACTTGATAGTTCATCCATTCATACTTTCTATTTTCAAAGGTTTTTTCATCCATCACTTGTCGGAAGGCTATTTCTGTACTGGTTGGAAAAAATGTAACCTTATCGTAATGCATCATTAAATCCGCATTTTCTACCGTTTGATTTACGAGAAATGATTTATTCTCTCCCTGCTTTGAAATTTGTAATTCTAAATTTAATGCTTTCTCTTTTTGAGAGCGAATTCCAAGAATAAACTCCTCTGGTAGTTCTTCCTGAATGCTAATACTTATTATTCCGGCGTAATCGCCATTTTCTAACGTTTCACCACGCTCTCCCATCCCATAACTGACACCTTTACCATCAACGGTTAACATGAATGGAGATAATAAGTCAGTAGCACTTAATGTTTCCCCTGTTGCATACGATTCCACGATATACCCAATATGAATTTGTGAACCATCAAAAAGACTCTCTGTAAAAGTTATCACTTGGCCATTTATTTCAACTTGCTGCCCCAATAACGTGGTCAACCCCTCTTTTTCACCCTTTTGAGTACCTACATCCCCTACCATTTTAAAAATAGAGCCAATTACCGGAACAGACCTCAGAGTTTCGGCTAGAGTTGGGGACATGAAGGATACCCCGAATAAAAGAAATCCCACTAAAAACACGGCCGCAACTGGATAGAAGAGGCGTGGAAAGGTCTTCTTTTTCGGAAGGGAATGGAGTGTCTCATTTATACTCTGCTCCACACTTGCAGGAACCTGTGGGTTCACCCTCATCTTTATTTGCTCTTCCCATTTTTCCATGATGGACCCTCCTCCTTTTCTTCCCATAGCTCACGCATTTTTTCACGTGCACGACGTAATCTTGTTTTAATCGTATTTTCCGGAGTCTCATAAATTTGTGATAATTCTATAATTGAAATCCCTTCAATATGAAAAAGCTTCAATAATTGAGACTCCTCCTCCGATAATTTACTTAGCATCTGATTAACTTCAACCTTTTCAAAGCCGTGCTCATGTATTTGAGGCTCTAACCATTCCTCCATGTGGATGACATTTCTTTTCTGCCTCAACAGCTGGTAGCATTCATTTAAAACAATTCGACAAAGCCAACTTTTAAAATATGCAGGCTCTCTCAATGTATCAATCTTTTGGTATGCTTTGATGATTGCCTCTTGCATGGCATCCGCACAATCCTCGTCATTATTTAGAATTGTTTTCGCAACACGATACATCAAAAGCTTATGAGCCAAAATCAATTTTTCAAAGGAAGATTTGCTCCCGCGTCTTGCCTTTTTCACCTCTTTAGAGATATCCAAAGTATGCTCTCCTTTCCGAGTCAACCTAATCCTTAGATACAAGAAAAAGGCAAAAGGTTTCACCAATATGTAAAGTTTTCTCTATTTCATTCAAAAGCTGAGGCATATACACAGATTATTTCATAACTTATTCCATTTTTACCTTAAATCATGTCATATACTTGAATTATGATATGACCTTTACCATTTTCATCCAAGTGTCATAGCATATACTTGGTTTATGTTATGACTTTTTCCACTTTCATCCAAATGTCATATCATATACTTGGTTTATGTT
>NZ_JBALOP010000036.1:0-9987 GCF_036962685.1 Bacillus sp. JJ1566
AGCTACCTAGGGTAGCTTTTTTTCTTAGAATGATTCTTTAATTTTAGTTTCTAAAAAGCTTTTAAAGGCTTCGAGGTCACTTACGTTATCAAATGCCGCCTGAGCAGTGGTATTATTGCCTCCACCTTTTCCATTGTAATTTTTTAATTCCTGTTTGAATAATTGGCCACAATGAACTGGAACTTTGCCATTATGTGATATTAATAGCTTGTTTTCAAGTGTTGTCGTAAAAATTACACATTGATTGGTTGATTCATTGATTGCTCTAGCAATTCCTTGGAGTTCTTTTAAAGATTTATCTTCGAACGACTTGAGCATTATTGGCGCATCATGAGATTGGATCAGATCCTTTGCAAGTAACTGATTTATTTTTCCTTTTAATTCTTCAATTTCTCTTTGATATTGTTTATTTTCTACTTCTATTTTTGCGATTTTTTCGATAAGACCTTCTCGATTCGTACTATGCTGGTTTGCTAAGGTCGTTAAAATCGAATGTGTTGCCTGGTAATCTTTAAGTGCTCGACCTCCAAAAATAAAGTAAACACGTGTATTACCTTTACTTTTCTCCGTTTTTAATAGCTTCATTAATCCTAATTCACCAGTTCTAGACACATGTGTACCCGAACACGCAGATGTATCAATACCATCAATCTCAACAATTCGCATGTCATCTCCTTCAACATCAGGCATTTTTCGAAGAGGGAGAGCACTAGCTTGTTCTCTCGTAACAAAATATGTCTTGATTTCTCGGTTCTCATAGATTGCTTTATTCACTTGGTTTTCAATATGTAATAGGTGTTCATTTCTAAATTCCGGTACACTCAAATCAATTGAAATGGTGTCTTTTCCTAAATGAAAGCTCGAAGTGTGCGCATCATATTCATTAATACAAATTGCTGACAGCAAGTGTTGACCCGTATGCTGCCGCATGTGGTCATATCTTAGCTCCCAATCAATCTCGCATTCAACTTCACGGTTTTCAGGGGGATGGGGGAGTTTATGATATACTTCGCCAGACTCCTGAAAGACATCCATAACGGGAATATTATCAATTAATCCTGTATCTGATGGCTGCCCACCGCCTTCAGGATAAAATGCGGTTTCCTTAAGAGTAACGAGACAGTGATCATCATGTTTTATGATATTTGAAACTTCAGTTTTCCAGCTTGTTAAGTATGGATTTTCATAAAAAAGCTTTTTTGACATCAAGTACTCGGTCCTTTCAACATTAGATATAAAAAACATACTAGAAAAATCAAAAAGATTCAAATAATAAAACGGAATATGTAATAAATAGAAGGGAGGAAGAGCAATTTAACAGTAGAAAAGGAGGATTATTGAATGGAGGAAAACAGTTTAATTGCTGGAGAAATTGAAGAAGGGGCATATATTTTAAGACAATTTAAGCATTTAAGAACGCAATCTGTAATCAGCAGAGAGAGGGTAGAGGCTATTTGCGATTACTTAATAAAAAGTATAGAAAGTGGGGAGCAGGAGAATTTTATCACGTTAAATGACCAGATGCCAGTTAGGATCAGTCACGAGGAAATGGAGGAGCTGCTAGAAGAATTGTTAAATATTCGTGGGAAGTTGGATTGAGATTAAATAAAGGAATTGCATTAAGTTTATCATAATTATATTATGTAAACTAAAATAAAAAAAGATGAGGGAGGGATGGGATTAAACATTCCGATATTTTATGATGATAAATTCCATTCCAATTTCAATTAATGTGTTTGCATGTGTATGAAGTCTTCGTGCACGATCTTTTAGCAATTCATATTGATTATGACTAAATGTTGTGGCCATTTGGATTCGATCCTTAGGTTTGGCTGGAGCTTTAAATTCTTTAGGTTTCTTATAAGTTTTTAATACGTAATCAATTCCTTCAGCAAGTAATTGGTTAAACGGAACTTGTTCGAGATTTGCAATTACTTTAATTTGTTCAAGTAAACTTCGACTAATTGTCGTATTTTTGGTTACACGATCAGCATTATGAGGTCTAATTTTGCTTTCGTAAGGCATATGTAGAGCAACTCCTGTGTAAAATTTTTAATATTAAGGTGCTATGTATCCTGATTACTAACTTAATAGAGATATGTAGCTACCAGTCAGTAATTATAGAAATTAGATGGTTATATACAGTTAATTTAATTATATCATGAATTTGCTATTGTTTTATTGATTTGAACTAGCTTCCTAGAATAGATATTATGTAAACCAGATACAAACTGTATCTGAACAATAACAAATGACTTAACTTCCTATAGTAATGGATATTGTGAAGTTGGTTCCCCCCAACTTGACGATAATATATTGGAGCGTCCGGACATGCTTTACAAAGATATCGTTGCTTTTCAAATTCTTCACAATTAACGAGGGTTGGGTACTCATCTTTTGGAGCTTTTAATTTTGTAGTTGGATCACGTTTAATATATTCTTCAGAAGCCAACCAACTAAAAAAACTCTTTAAAACAGATAGTTTCTTTCTGATTGTGCTCATTTTTAAGGAACCATCTTGACTTAGGTACATTCGTATATCTGCTGTAGCTATGTCCTCAGCCTTCTTTTTTACGACATCAGCAAACATACTTAATTCCAGGATATATAGTTGTCTAGAGTAATAGAACTTAAACCTTCTAGTCTTTTAGCCGATATGAACAACTGTATTTTATCCTCCAGATTAGGGTGCACCTCCTAATTTAACTTTTTGAATATAATACTCTGATAGAACAGTAGATAATTTATTTTTTGTGGTTTCCACTTCGATATTTGGATATAACTCTATTAACGCTACCACTAAATCTGATAATATTTTCTCTCCTAAGTTCATAAAAGCAACTCTCCTTAGTTTTTATTTGTAAACTAAGGATTGCCTATTTAAACACCAAAAATACCAACAAGTTTGTAACCTGAGAACAGATCGTTATTTGGTTGGGTTGGTGTTTCCTCTACTACTGGTTCATCAACAACCGTGGTGATAGCTTCTTCTTTCTCGGTATTTTCATCTGTATTAACTGTGGTTACTTCCTGTGGTTCTGTTTCTACATCTGTAATGGATGCATCTTCTACGTTGGTGCAACCAAAAATAAAGATGGTCGTTTAAAGTAATATTAAATAGTTCATTTTCTTTTTCATTCTAGGACTCTCCTATAAAAGTTTCATATTGTTCATTTTATAAAAAACGGAATATTTCATAGATTAACGTTGTTAACTTATTAATAATAGTACATTCCAAGATTGTTCGGCAGCCAATTTATTTGCAAAAAAGAAATTCTCATTGATGTTCATCTCCGTTGTATGTTTCAAATTATTAACAGTGATTGTATTATCCTTTTAAGGATACGCTTTTGAAAATAAAAATGGATTAAATTCACTTTGGTGAAAAACCACCACCGTTGTAAACCACTTTAATACCTTTAAACATATTAAAGTGTTTACAGTTCCTCCCTTCACCTCTTGCTGGTTGCTTACTTAGGAATGTACAATATCTTGGGGACTTATAATAAAAGCACTTACTACACGTCTTTCCATTAGGTCCCTTTTTCTTTTTTACAGATTTGTTAAGTAACTTTTCTTTTTTGTACTCATTTACTAATTCACTATACATACTCTGTGGCAAAATATAAGTTAGATTACTGTAGCTTTGTTTATTTTGCCTTACGGTTATATTAAATACATAGCTATCATCGATTCTTTTTGCTTTCTTTATTGAAACTGCTTGTATAAATACAATATCAAGAAAGTCTTTTTCTTTGTTAATCTCAAAGTTCCCATATTTTTGTATTTTTTCTGTTTGTAAGACTTGTGTAATTAATTCTTTTGGAATCATCAATGTTCCTTTAAGAACACGACTTGCCTTGCTTTTGAAATTAATATTTAAAGTATAATGATCATCTTCCAATTTTAGTTTTCTTATTGGTAAACCATTATAAATTAACCTAAATTGGAGTTCTCCATGATTATAAATTAATTCAGCCTTTACTACTTTCTTAGGTTTATTATTTTCCAAGACCTCACCTATTCTTGCTCTTATTTTAATAAATTAAAAAATTACTAATTAGCCCATTGATAAAAAGTTGGTATCTTTAGATAACCAGATCTGGTAAGATTTCTATACCTTACCTTTCACCTGATTGGCTTTAAATAAGTAAAGCTACTATTATCTGAAATAACCTTCTTCATGCCTTGTAGCTTTTTCTTTTCTTCCAACGGCATAAATTCCATAGTCCAGGTGGTGTATCATCAAGAAAGCTCAATTGTATTCCGAATTCGCTTTTTCTTAGCCCTTGTAAGGTATACACCTTTATATTGATATTTATCACCTTTAACCAAGAATAGCTCCGTTTGCCAATAGGGTGTATCTTTTTTCTTTAATACTATATCTTCCAATCCATGTTGCTTTACTAAAACAAAAAATGTTATGCCATTCCCCTTATAAATATTAAACTTTTTAGACTGGGCTTGTATACTTCTTTGTGATTTCATTTAAGTGTTACTTTCTTGCAATCTATTGAGAGATTAGTAACACTTTTACCTTTATACTGGGTTACATCAAATACAACGTAACTTATATTAGTTACAAAAAATGACTTGCTGGGCTGGAACCTTGTCATCATGGCTTCAAAATCTGTTTTTCCATCTAGATCGGTAACAATTATCTTGCAGTCCAATATAGTGCCAAATGGTATATCAAAAGATAGTAACCTCGTTTTTATGACGAGTATATAGCCTTTTAGGTATTTATTAGGTTCTCATAATCTATGTTATAAGAACTCTTCTTTATAATGGTTTTATTTAATAGAACCGGGTTCTTCATGGTAGAAGCTCAGTTCTAATTTGAACTGAGCTTTTTCCTCTCATTTTTAGTTTTGTTCTTTAACTAAAGCACCCGTTAGTTGATTATCATTCATACGCACTCGAAGCATATAGTATAGTAGCAATTATTTTCCAAGATGGTTGTTTAGGCATTGGTTGATTCAAATTCAAATAATATCCATTCATATCATTAACCCAAGCCTCCATAGCTTCCAAATAATCTTCCAGTGTTATATTCTCCCACTCAGCTCTATTGTTTTGTAAATCCATTCTCAAGTGATTTATGAATTTTATTAAATCTTCTCGGCTCTTTATGTTATCTACCATTTCAAATAGCTCCATCTTTAAACCACCTCTTTTATAATAAAATTCTCTAAAAAGTTTGTAGTTCCTTGTTCAACTAAACTGCAATTTAGTTAAATAACAAGAGGATTGCCACCGCAATCCCCTCCTAAAGTAGATACCCTGTTTGTTCATCAAGAACTTTCACAAAAAAAGAGCCAATTGGCTCCTAGTCTTCATTTAACAAGCCCTGCTCTCAATGTACAAACGTCAAATTCTAAATATGCCTTCAAACAAGTCAACATAAAGACCCATCCTTCTTTATTATCTAAAATTTGACTTATGAAATCAGCGTTATTTTCGTTAAACTCTTCCTCATTAATTTCAACAATGGTACTAGCATCATCTAACTCATTCAGAGTAATGGTAACAGTATGCCCTGCTCCATTTGCACCCCATTGAAACACAATTTTACTATTTAGCTCAATTTCTTTTACTTCTATAAGAACTTCAGCGTTGTATTCATTATATCTCAATGTAATTATCTTTCCTTGCTCCCATCTTTCAGAACTGGAAGAGAACCAAAAGTTCCCAATTTTGGCAGGGTCAACAAAGGCTTCAAACACTTCATTTACAGGCTTAGATATTTTCATTTTGGTTAGGTTGTTCATATTAAAGTCCTCTTTCATACATATTTTTTTGTCTTATTATGTGATTTTCATTTCAAATTATCAAGTGTTATTTTTTTGATTCTTATTGCACTAACCTGCACCGTAAGTACAATTACTTCCCAGGCACCTTTATGGAGCGGTTACGGGTGCTATGATAGGTGCTCCATTTGGACTAATTGGTACTGTAATAGGCGGTGCTATTGGTAACCAGATTGTAGAGGGGGATAATGTCGATGACAAAACAGCCTCCAAAAACCGTGATGAGAGCAATAATAACTCTATAAATAAGTAGCAGGCACTTTACAAAAATGTATTTGTGTTAATCTCACCAAAAAAAGACAATCAAAAAGACAGTCTTTTTTCACTAAAGCACCCATTAGTTTAAGTACATTTCTTCACAAACTTAGAATAGCATATATATTTTTACTGTTTGTCATTTCCTTTTTTAACTTTATAGAAAGCTAACGTTAAACCAATAATTACACAAATAAGTCCACCTAATCCTGTTGTAATTTTAGATAATTCCTCTTTAAAAAAGAACTCACTTATACCCAAAAATATAATAATTAACCAGCCTAAGACATTTATTTTTTTAGGTTTCATTCAACCACTCCAATTGATAGAAAATTAAATCCGTACTTTAACTCTACTGCACCGTTAGTTCAATAATTCAACAAAAAAGGTGGTTAATCTTTCTTAGTTCAACGCTACCCGTTAATGCAATAAGTACAAAAAAAAGAATTACTTTTTATCAAGGCGTGAATGTCTTTTATCAGCCGCACTTGCTATAAATAAGAATGCTATAAACCAAATAATACCTCCTACAATCCATGAAGCCCAATTACCAATATGGAACAATAGTGATAACAAGAATAACAATGATCCACTAACTAATAATAAAGTTAAGCCAATTGCAAATGCCGCTTTTTCAGGTAATTCTTTAATTTTATCCAACAATTAATCTCCCCCTAAATAATCTAAAAGACAAAGTAATATCTACTCATTATTTTCATACCAGAACTAATATGGGATTCTTATTAAATAATCCTGTCCTTATTTAATAAGCGCACCCGATAGTTAAAGAGCACCTTTTCACAATCTCTCTTCTAAATCTTTAATTCTTTTCTCTAATTTATTATTTTGCTCCATTACCTGTAAAGCAAGTGCCAAGGCTGCTCCAGCCATACCAAAAGCCACCCACATCATAAATTTTCCCCCTTTGTTGTCATTGTTTTCCTTATCTATATTTACGTTTATGAGGTTTTTAAGTTTCAGTTTTTCACTAACCTGCTCCGTTGCTTCAATAAAAAGCGAACCTTCGTTATTAAAGCATCGCGCCCGTTAAAGCAATAAGCTTTGGATTCTAAAAGGTAATTTCCCAAAACTCACGGTCTTCTAAAACCAAGTCATAAGGTTTTTTAATGTCAAGCCAATGAATGTTTTGCTTTTTAGAAAGTGCCAAGTCTTCTTTTCCACTCAAACAAGTATAATACTCTACAACCCCACTAGCTTGAATGGCTTCTTCAAGATAAAAATATAGTATAGTTAAACATTTCTCTTCTTCCAGAGTTCCTTTTAGTTGAAAATTTAAAGGAATGTGACTAGAGTAAGCTGCCACTTGATGATTGTATGAGAAGTGTGGACTATATGAAAATCTTCGTTTTAATTTGCTATCGTAATTATTTTCAAAATATAAATGTATGAAATCTAATTCATTTCTAAAGACATTCGGTTGTTCAGGAGATACGGAATTTAAACCGAATGAACCTTTAGGTAATCTCATTGGTGAAGCAATATAGATATACTGGGTCATAAATGCTTCTCCTTTCCTATACTTTCTTCTTCAACTATCCTGCCCCTATACTTCAATAAAAAGGGTGCGATCTCCTTCTTGAGAAACGCACCCGTTACTTGAAGAAGAAAAATGATATTTTATAGTTGACCATTTGGCTTAGACCAATATTTTAGACCTTCCATTGCTCTTTCTATATCACTCATATCATCTTCTCCAAGTGTATTATCAAATTTCTGTGACAATATCTATCGAATCTTAGCCAGTCTATGAGTAACTTTCCACTCATCAATGAAATGTGTTGTTTCAGCGTAATATTCCCGTTCTTTTTTCTTATTCATTTTGCCATTATCACAGATAGTTTATTATAATAACCTAACAAATTACTATCTCCTTTTTTCTAATATTTTTATTAAGCCTTCTTCTTTTATAATCCTACCCGTGTTAGGTTAATAGTTTCCAGCTCAATAATTTTTCTCTAGTTTTGTTTCATAATATTGTTAGATAAGTTCTCTTTCAGAAATGGTAATACCGTTTTCCAAAACTGGGGATCCTTTTCGGAACTACGATGACCTCTACTTTCCACATAAAGATGTAGAATATTGACATAACCCAAAATATAATCTAATTCAGTGCTTGGGACGTAATCATCCTTTTTCGAATGAATCATGAGAATCGGAGATTTTCTATTTTGAATTGCTTGCGGAACCATGAACTCCCTTAATTCCTTCCTAGATATCCCAGCTCGAATAAACATAATCTTGGCCATGATAGGGCCTAGGGGGTAATAAGGCAATTTAAAACGTTTTAAACTTGCCTTCATAATCGTACTAAATTGAGAAGGTGCAGAATCAGACACTACTGCATTAATTCCTAGGTCCTCCTTATTGGCTATAATACTACCGAAACCACCAAATGAATGAGCTAATATACCAATTTGATTCGGATCAATGTCAGTTCTCGACTTCGAATATTGAATTGCAGCGATACAATCGTCTCGGAAAATTTTAACTGTTAGAGCTTTAACAGAATCGCTTTCACCATGACTTCGTACATCAAAAAGCAATAACGAATAACCAGATTGATACAAAGGTTTTACATATCTCAACATTCTTGCTCGATTGGCCCCCCATCCATGAACCAAAATAACAAGCGGAGCCTTCCCATAATCTTTCGTTTCTGAAGGAATGAACCAACCTTTGACTTCATCAGTCCCACTTATGAACGATATATCCTCATAAGGAAGATCAGGTGTTATCGTTACTGGTACTTTCTTTGGAGTTTGGCTAATCACAGCCAGTTTCCATATTATTGTAGTCATTATTCCTAAAATTAACATACCGATTACTATCCATAAAACCATGTCCTATCACTCCTTGGATTTTGTAACTCCAAAAAAACCGAACGGTCTGTTTTTTGAGCAAAAAAATTTATGTAATACGAAGGTTTTCAATACTATATGTCATATGTTGTATGGCATTTTTCATGTGGGTATTCGAATTATATAACTTACTCATCATAACTGCTCCTTCGACTGTTGACGTAATTAACGAGGCAAATGACTCTACATGTACATTCGGTTTTATTTCACCTTTCTTAATCCCCTTACGGATGATGTATTGGATAAGTCTTAGCCACTTCGTCATAGCTACCTGTACTTTTTCTTTTAAAATTGGATTGGTATCATCACTCTCTACCGCCGTGTTTAAAATCGGACAACCACCTTTTAATGGTGGATTTTCAATGATATTCTCATATACAGAAATTAGCCCGATTAATTGATCAATACTTGAGTCTTTCCCTTCAATGGCCTTGGCGTAGATTCTCGTCATGACTTCAATCGCATAGTCAAAAGAGGCAATCGCTAGCTCCTCTTTACTATTAAAATGATTATAAATACCCCCTTTTTTCAAACCGGTCGCTTTCATAATATCAGTGAGCGAAGTTCCGAAATACCCCTTCTGATTAAAAACGTCAGTAGCAAGAATAATAATTTGTTGTTTTGTCTTCTCACCTTTTTTCATCATAGCACCCCATTATTGATTAGCATGAAAGTAACATTTTTTAACGAATCAATACTTTCATATACGCATAGCGTAACTGTTCTTCTGTCTTCACCAAAGCTTCACCAATCAGTAAGTTTTTTTCAAACCGAACGGTCTTTTTTAGAATATCACACGGTAATAATATTATCAATGTTTTCTTAAAAATTAGTTACATTAACACTCTTTTCCAGAAGTAAATAACAGTTATTACACCAATCCCTAGTGTCATCCCAGACTAAAAAACCATACACACCTTTCACTATCTCTTTAAAAAATGTTTTCATCTAAGCCCTCCTGATAAATTAGCTTTACTAAGTAATATTCTTTTATTATTTGTTAATTCCTTCTTTCACTAAACTGCCCGTTCGTATTATAAGGT
>NZ_JBALOP010000037.1:0-1879 GCF_036962685.1 Bacillus sp. JJ1566
CATTTTTTTGCATGGACAACACATTTAAAGTATTGAGTTTATTGATGTGTAAGATTGTGAGTAATGTACTTAAAGTTAAAGTGGGGCTATTCTTCAAGAAGGAGAATGGCTTTTTCTTTTAGAAGTAAATTGCAGGTTCGTTCAAGAAGGATTTTTTAAATAACCACAGAATATATCAGTTATTAGTAGTAAGTAATGTAAAGTTCAAGGAGAGAAATTATGGAAATCTCATTAGTGAGACATGGAAGATCACAACTCACTGAAAATGATAAAATAACTTGTTTAGATTTTAAAAAGTGGGTAGAAAAATATAATTACAATGGAGTATTTGAAGAATTAACATATCCTTCTTTTACCACAGAAAAAGTAGTAAATGCAAAAATAGTTATTACCAGTGATTTAAAAAGGGCTGTTCAGTCAGCTAAATTACTAAACCCAGGAGTAAAAATAATACCTAATCCTTTATTTCGAGAAACTGAATTACCAGTTCTTTCATTAAAATTATTGGATATAAAACTAAGACCGAGTTCTTGGGCAATTATATTAAGGTTCCAGTGGTTTTGTGGTTATTCTTACGATTGTGAATCATTGAGTGATGCAAAATTAAGGGCGAATAAGGCATCACAACAGTTAATCAGTTATGCAAAAGAATTTAATTCAGTAGCATTGATTGGGCATGGTTTTTTTAATATGTTGATAGCAAGAGAGTTACAGAAAAAAGGATGGAAAGGCAAAAGAAAATCTGGTGTAAAACATTGGGATTGTACTACTTATTCCTTATTCAATTAATAGGGGCAAGAGCTTAAGATCGGAGAAATCATATTTACAGCTTTTTGTTGTATTACTAACCAGATAGTATTCTTTAATAGGGATTATGGATTGATAGGGCAAATATTTATATAAAAGGGGTAGATTATATGAATGAAATAGATATTGCTATGACTATATACGTTATTTTTATGATTGTTTCAATCTTTGTAAGTTTTAAATATGGTTCGACTATGATTATAAAAACAGGACTGTTTTTACCGCAAGCCCTCATTGCAGGAACTATTAACTTATGTTTAGGTGTAATTGGAATATTAGGTTGGTTTTTCTTTTCTTGGAGCGTTAATGAGATCTTGTTTTTTGGAGGATTAGCATTAGGTGTAGGTTTATTAGCTCTAAGTGAAATTGTATTATTTTCCATTTTATTTTCAAAACGAAAGCGATGGATACAACTTTACAACGATGATTTAAATTATAAGAATTGATGGGAAGCGATTGCTCTATTAGAACAATCGCTTCTTGTGCTAACGGGGCAGGTTAGCGCAAGAAGAATTCAAGTTAATATTAGCCTTTAGAAGAGAATTATTGGGATATTATGTTAAACTGAATAATAGGAAATTAAAGGACTGATTCAATAAATGGATATTAGAAAACCTAAGGATTTTGAACTAAAAAAGGTATTATCTCTTTCGCCACAAGCTGTTTTTGATGGCACATTAGGTGAAGTAGAACCTACAAAAGAAAAAATTGACCAACTTGTTAAACCACTTTTGGAAAAGGGAAGCTATTATTTAATAGCAACAGAAAACGATAAATTAATGGGCTGGATTCTTATAGGGACTAGCAAAGACCAATTTACTGATATGATGAATGGATTTATTTACGAACTATTTGTTATAGAAGAATTTAGAGGGAATGGGATTTCCAAACTGTTAATGAGAGCAGGTATTGACCATCTAAAACAAGATGGATATTCAGAAATCCGTCTAAGTGCATTTGCAGGGAATCAAGCAATTAAACTGTATGAAAAATTGGGATTTAGCATTAGGACAATTACTATGAGTTTGCAGTTATAAGAAACTAACTTATTTCACTACCATGAAAATAAACT
>NZ_JBALOP010000038.1:0-3657 GCF_036962685.1 Bacillus sp. JJ1566
ACGGCAAAGCAGTAACTGGCTGGCATCAAATCGGAGAGGACCTCTATTACTTCGACCAAACAGGAGCAGCGAAAAAGGGCTTGCACCAAGAAGGAGAGAACCTCTATTATTTCGGTGACAATGGAGTAGCGGTAAAAGGCTTCTATCAAGTAGGTGAAAACCATTACTATTTTGACGGAAACGGCATAGCAGTAACTGGTTGGCAACAGATTGGTAGTCACTATTATTATTTTGATGAAAACCATGCTATGGTGATAGGCTGGCTACTCGAGAATGGAAAATGGTACTTTTTTAATACAAATGGTGAAATGGCGACGGGTTGGGTCACTGATAAAGGAAAAACCTATTATTTAATAGGTAGTGGTGCGATGCACACAGGTTGGCTATTTAGAGATGGGTATTGGTACTATTTTGCTAGTAGCGGTGCGATGCTAACAGGCTGGTATGAGGAAGAGGGCAAGAAATATTATCTTCATAGTGATGGAAAGATGGCTATCGGAGAAGTAGAGATTGACGGTGTCACCTATTATTTCTTAAGTAGTGGTGCCCTTGTATCCGGTCCTGTAATTACCTACACAAATTACAATTATACGATTGAGGAAATACTGGATATTCAGTTCGGGTTAAATCCACCACCACAAACTGATAAATATTGGAAAGATAAATCCTATGTTCATGGGGATTACCTACAATTTGATGAAGAAAATTCGAATCTGGCGATCGTGACAACAACTAAGCTCAATGTACGTGAAGGTCCTAGTACAGATTATCGAAAAGTAGGATCGTTCAAATACAATGATCAGGTAAAGGTTTTGGCAAAGTCTGGTGATTGGTATGAGGTTGCCTACGGTCCCTGGAAGGATGCAACAAGAGACGATGCACGATACTATGTGGATCCAGCTAACTTCAAGAAGGATCATTTTCAATTCCTTCAGTTATCTAAGTCTGCAGGAATATCTGCTGAGACAATTGATTCGAAGATACTGTCTGATAAAGGGATTTTAAAGGGCATGGGGAAATATTTTGTTCAAGCTGGTAAGGATTACCAAATCAATGAAATCTACTTACTTGCTCATGCCATTCACGAAACCGGCAATGGAACCTCACAATTAGCGAAAGGTGTACTTGTAACCGAGGTTGATGGTAACCCAGTTGAACCAAAGACTGTTTATAATATGTTTGGATGGAAAGCATATGATTGGTGCGCGCTAAAATGTGGCTCTGAGGCGGCTTATAAATTAGGGTGGTTTAGTCCTGAAGAGGCCATTTTAGGTGGTGCTAAGCTGATTGCCAATGACTATGTTCATCATTCAACCTATAAGCAGGACACGCTTTATAAAATGAGATGGAACCCTGCCAAACCAGGTAATCACCAATATGCATCAGATATGGGTTGGGCTGTCAAACAGATTAACAACATTCAAAATCTGTATAATTTGCTTGAGAAAGGAACGTATACCCTATTTTTTGATGTTCCAGTATATAAATAGAAATTAAACCAATTGGTGTCTCATTATGAGGCACCAATTTTCCATTCTTTACAAAGTCTTAAAAAAGATTTTACAATCGTAATTTTTGTTGATAACATAAATACGCTAACACATTCAAATAGTGAATATGAATTATATATAGATAGTAGGTGTTCAAATGGATTCCAAGTTTAGAATCCTTGAGGTAATTAATAAACAGTCTAATCTTAGTCAAAAGAGAATCGGTGAACTATGTGAAATCTCCTCGGGAAAGGTGAATTTCATTATAAATCTATTAATAAATAAAGGTTATCTTATAAGTAAAAAACACGGACGAAAAACGAATTACTTTCTTACGGACAGTGGGCTGAAATATTTAACACAAGGCATCGAGTCCTACCAGAACAAAAAGGTTAATATTCATATCGAACCAAAGCTGGATATTAAACAAGCAGTTATTTTGGCTGCAGGTCAAACTAAGGATTTTGACATTCCCGTAAGCTTGCTTCCATTGGGTGAGCAAAACCTATTGAACCGGAATCTGACCTACCTAAGAAAATATGGCATTGAGAAAATTGTGCTTGTGACCGGCCATAAAAAAGAAGCATTTGATTTTTTACGTGATGTTCATGACGTTTGCATTGCTGAGAATAAAAAATATAAATGGACTGGCTCCATGGCGTCCCTGGCAAGCGCATATGAATTTATTTCAGAAGACTTCCTATTAATTGAACATGATATCTTAATAGAGGAGGATGCCTTTAAACAATTGATAGAATTCCCACACCGGGATTGTATCCTTTTGACAATGGAAAGTGGTTCTGGCGATGAGGCTTTTGTTGAATTAAGAGACGGATATCTTTACAAAATCTCGAAGGATATTCACCAGTTTAATCGAATTGACGGTGAAATGGTAGGAGTTAGTAAGCTATCCTATGAGGTTTTTACGAAAATGATGGAGGCTTATAAAGATAATAAAAATCCTTATTTGAATTATGAGTATCTGTTATTGGATGTTGCTAGACAATATAATATCGGCCATATAAAAATTCATGATCTAGTCTGGGCGGATATTGATAAAAAGGAGCATTATGAGCGCATTGTCGAAACAACTTTTCCACGCTTGCAGCGCAAGGAAGCAGAGTTTACGAAAAATACGATTAAGGGCCTTTTCGCAAATGGATTGTCGATTGATACAAATGAGATTGTTAGTATCGAGCCATTTGGCGGGATGACGAATAAGAGCTATCGGGTGAAGCTATCCAATCAAAAGGAATACGTTTTACGTACCCCTGGCGAAGGTACAGAAAAAATGATCAATAGATATGAAGAAAAATACAATTCAAGCCTGGCGAGTTCACTTGGAATCGATGCAGAGCTTCTATATTTTAATGAAGAAACAGGAGTAAAAATTTCCGCGCTCATTCCAAATGCTGAGGCACTTAATCCAAAGACTGCAAGACGTGAAGATATTATGGTGTATTCCACCAACATTCTACGCACCCTTCACAACTCAGGCGTTAAGATGAAAAATGAATTTGATGTGTTTCAAAAGATAGAAGAGTATGAACAATTTGCGATTGAAGCAAACGGAGAGTTTTATCCAAATTACCATGAAGTAAAAAAACAAGTGATGAAAATAAAAGAAATGTTCACAAAAATGGAAGTTCCAATTGTACCATGTCATATTGACCTTGCCCCTGAGAATTTAGTAAAGAGTGGAGAGGACAAGCTGTACTTAATTGACTGGGAATACTCAGGAATGAATGACCCAATGTGGGATATAGCTTCTCACTCATTGGAATGTTCTTTTACTCCAGAGGATGAGGAATTGTTCCTGTCATACTATTTCGAACAGCAGGAACCAACAAGTGAACAGAAGCTCCGCATTCTTATGCACAAAATTTTCCAGGACTTCCTGTGGAGCACATGGACAGTTATCAAAGAAGCTAGAGGAGTAACATTCGGAAACTATGGGATTGATCGTTATAACCGCGCAATCAAAAATATCAATTTGCTATTTGAACAATCGAGAATCCATAACTAAGGATGTCAAACGCGGATGAGCAGATATGTAAAAGGTGTAAAACCAAAGTGTTTTACACCTTTTTTGTTGAAGGGCAAATCGTTCTCGTCGGGGTTATGAAGACCAAATCGGCCTTGATTTCGAAGGGAAAAGTCCTTCATC
>NZ_JBALOP010000038.1:3803-57486 GCF_036962685.1 Bacillus sp. JJ1566
CCAAATCGGCCTTGATTTCAGTCAAGTCCTTAATTTTGTGTAAAATCTATCTACAGTGTTTCAACCATATTTAGTTTTTTTGTATATTTGAGGTATTGGGAAGGGGTACCCCTTCCCAATACCTCAAATTTTCGCTCCGCGCGGTTACCCTTGGTTAATATATCTTTTTCTGTTCAGTTGAAGTTGCTCGTTTTCCATCAATAATGCCCCAATAAGACGGAAAGCTGACTGTGTGTTAGGAAAGATTCGAATAACTCTCTCTCGTCTTCTAATTTCTTGATTTAATCGTTCAAGCGAATTAGTACTGGAGATATGTAATTGAAACCTTTCTGGTTCATTTAAAAATTGGATTGAATCTTCAAAGCCTTCTTCAAGAATAGAAATCGCATTTTTAATCTTCGGGTTTTCAATATGCCGCGAAACAAATTCATTCTTAAATCCCCTTGCCTCGTCAGGAGAAATTGTTTGATAAATACGGCGCAGTTCATTTTTTAACTCACCTATTCCTTTTTTAGGAAGTTTATCAATAATGTTTCGTTTAAAATGAACAGTGCATCGTTGCCAGGATGTCCCGATAAACTCTCGTTCTATGGCTTTTCTTAACCCAGCATGAGCGTCAGAAATAACGAGCTTAGGAGACTGAAGCCCTCGAGATTTTAGACTTTGAAAGAAGCCTTGCCAGGCTTCAAAACTTTCTACATGATCTATTTTTAATCCAATAACTTCACGCTTTTTCTTCACATTCATTCCTGTCATGAGATAGACTGCTTTTGATACAACTTTGTCGTGTTCCCGGACCTTAATATACATCGCATCAGCATATAGATATGGAAAATACTGAGCATTAAGAGGACGATTAGCCCACTTATTAACTATTGGATCGAGTTTTTCAGTTAGGGAGGAAACGAAAGACTTAGATACACTTTCCCCACACAACTGTTCTACTATATTTGTAACTTTTCGTGTAGATACACCATTTACCACCATTTCCAACATAGAGAGTACCAGTGCTTGATCAACTCTAGAAAACCTCTCAAAGATCGAAGGGGAGAAGTGGCCATCTCTTGTACGAGGAACCCGTAGCTTGATTCTACCCATACTAATTATTAGTTCTCGTTCATAATATCCATTACGATAATCAAGGCGTTCTTCAGAACGCTCGTAGGAACCTGCACGTAAATAATTATCACGTTCCTTTTCCATAAGCTCATTTAATACTAATACAATGGAAGACTTTACAACTGCATCAATATTGGAATTCATCACAGAATCTTTTAAAACATCAATATCTAGGTTAAACTGTATTTGAGTCATTTTTATTCCTCTTTCCTTTGTTTTTCTTGGTCGTTAAACATTGTAGACAAAAAGGAATAAAATGACTCATTTTCTTTTTACACAATTATATGGACTTAATCTTGATTTCGAAGGGAAAAGTCCTTCATCGGGGTTATGAAGACCGAATCGACTTTGATTTCGAAGAGAAAAGTCCTTCATCAGGGTTATGAAGGACTTTTCGCATTTGTTTATTATGAAGTTATTGCATTGCTCCGCTTGCGCCGAGTTTGTAGCCTTCAATGGTTGTGTTTTTAGCCATGACGCCATTGGAATAGAAGTAATACCAGTTGCCGTTGATTAGCCTCCAGCCAGTAACCATTCCACCCGAATTCTCTAAATAGTACCAGGTGTTTCCATCAAGTAACCAGCCTTTTGCCATTCCATTAGACGTTAAATAGTACCAGGTGTTACCATCCAATAGCCAGCCTTCTGTCATACCCTTAGAAGTTAAATGGTACCAAGTGCTTCCGTCAAAGAACCAGCCAGTTTTTATTAGACCATTTGAAGTGAAGTAATACCATTTGCTATCAATTTGCTTCCAAGTGTTTGACAGCATTTCTCCCGCATTATTTAAATAGTACCAACCACCATCATAAACCCAGCCGGTATGCATTCCATGGTCAGTCATATAATACCATGTGCCGTTTGAAAATACCCAGCCATTACGTAAATCACCATTTGAGTTAAAATAGTACCATGTACCGTCAATTAACTTCCATCCGGTTGTCATTGCGTTAAAGTAGGATGGATTCAAGTAATACCAGGCACCTTGCTTGGACCAGCCTGAAATAGATTTCCCGTACGAATCATATAAGAACCATGTACCATCAAAGTTTTTCCAGCCTTTTTGAATCGTTTTATCAAAGTCCTCAGCTAAATAGTAGAGATCGATTTGTTTATAATCCAGTAAATACGCGATCATTTCCTCTGCCTTGGCATTCAAAGGGTTGTTTTCAATCGCCAAACCTTCTAGAACAGGCATCGTTAAAAATGGTTCAACTGACGATATCTTGTTATTGTCAAAAATTGCAAATTTTAACGACGGATGGTTTTTTAACGGTTTGACTGATGTTATTTGATTATAAGCAATTGTCATCATTTCTAATTTAGGTACGTTTGCTAATGGTGAAACATCGCGGACCTGATTACCATCAAGAGACAAAAATTCTAACGACGGTAAGCCGGATAGTGGTCCAAGGTTTGAGATTTTATTACTATCAGCTACGAGTCCAGCGAGTTTATTTAGGTTTTTTAACGGAGTGAGATCTGAAATTGGATTCCCACTAATATATAAAGCAAGCAATTCTGACAAATTTTCAAGACCAGCTAGGTCAGAAATATTATTCCTATCAAGGTAAAGACCCTGTAGATTTGTTAAACCTGAAAGAGGCTTAAGGTTGGAAATATTGTGTCCTTGGAGCGATAAATACTTTAAATTTGTAGCGTGCTCAATCCCTTTTAGGGAAGAAATTTTTCCATTCGTTTGGACATTATGGCTTAAGGAAGTAAGCTGCAGTAAATCATCCTTTGTTAAAGCGCGCCCTTCAATCTTTAATTGTTTTTTAATTGCTAGTTCAAGGACTGGATCCTCAATGACGGCTGAAGCAGCAGATGCAGATCCCACTATCCCTTTTTCAGAAATTGGGAATAGTAATGCAAATATCATTAGTAGACTAGTAAGTAATAGTAACTTTCTCAAAAAATAATCCTCCTTTTAATAGATTCCAAAGTCTATTATACTCTTGAGAGGCTTAGTTGTAAGATATCTTTAACATATATGTAAAAAATAGTAAAAAGGTTGTAGGGCTTCAGTATGGCTTTGCTGATGAAAGTTTCTCTTTATGTCCAATAATGTTATAATGTGGTGAATATAACAATGTAGGTGAATAATTATGACTGAACGTATTAAAGTAATGACCATTTTTGGAACGAGACCAGAAGCGATTAAAATGGCTCCACTTGTACTTGAGTTAAATAAATATCCTGATGAAATAGAATCAATTGTGACTGTTACCGCTCAGCATCGCCAAATGCTAGACCAAGTGTTAGAGATTTTTGAGATTAAGCCTGACCATGATTTAAATATTATGCAGGACAGGCAAACACTGACAGATGTAACGACCCGTGCACTCGAGGGATTAGACCGTGTAATGAAAGAGGTTAAGCCTGATTTAGTTCTTGTTCATGGAGATACGACAACGACATTTGTCGCTGGCTTGGCAGCCTTTTATAATCAAATTTCTGTAGGACATGTTGAAGCGGGATTACGTACGTGGAATAAGTATTCTCCATTCCCAGAAGAGGTGAATCGTCAGATCACGGGCGTTATCGCTGATTTGCATTTTTCACCAACTATTCAATCGAAAAACAATCTATTGAATGAAAACAAAAAGGCAGAAACTATATTTGTTACTGGAAACACTGCGATTGATGCACTGAACACAACAGTTTCTGAAAGCTATTCTCATCCAGTGCTTGATAGGTTAGGCGATGACCGCTTATTATTGGTGACAGCACACCGCCGTGAGAACTTGGGTGAGCCAATGCGAAACATGTTTAAAGCAATAAAGCGAATTGTAACCGAGCATGACGATGTGCAAGTCGTCTATCCTGTACACTTGAACCCTGTTGTTAGAGAACTTGCCGATGAGATCTTAGGAAATGATGAGCGAATTCAATTAATTGAACCACTTGGTGTGCTGGATTTCCATAACTTCGCATCAAAAGCTTGTTTGATTCTGACCGATTCAGGCGGTGTTCAAGAGGAAGCACCTTCATTAGGGGTGCCCGTACTTGTGCTACGGGATACAACTGAACGTCCTGAAGGAATTGAAGCTGGAACATTGAAACTAGCTGGAACCGATGAAGAAACAATTTATTCCTTAGCGAAGGAATTGTTAACAGATCCACAAGAGTATGAAAAAATGGCGAAGGCTTCCAATCCATATGGAGACGGAAAGGCATCAAAACGAATTGTAGAAGCTATCCTGTACCACTTTGGAAAACGTGAAACAGTGCCCGGAAATTTTAGTTAACACACAAAAAAAAAGCGACCCATTTGGGTCGTTTTTTTTTGTTTTGGAGTATTTAAAAGTTTTGATATCATTAAAAAGTTTAACGGCATTTTGTGTCTAATTTTGTTATGAAAGTATGAAAAAATAATCGGACGTTGTCAAAGTTTGTGTTATGATATGAAATAGAATTATAGAGATACTTATAAAAACTAGATTCAAAGGAGTTGTAATCAAATTTGGGGAAAGCTTCATTACGCGTTCTATTATTAAGTATATTAGCCTTATTATTCCTAAGTCAAACTGCATTGGCGAACGGGAATGTAACCTATGTGGCAACCGGGAAATTGCCTCTTTATCGTACTCTCGATGAATTAAAGGATTATCGTCAGCATTTAACGATTTATAACCCGAACTATACGAGATTTGGAGAATTGTATTTTGGTAATCAGGTTACGATTCTTGAAGAAAATCAATATGCTGTAAAAGTTCGCACTACAGATGGCCAGGAGGGCTGGGTGCAAAAGGATTACCTTAGCCAAAATCCTACCAGTCATGATTGGTTGGTAAAGGATGAGCGTGCTCTAAAAAGCGAACCTTATATGAAAGCTTCTACCATTGCGACAGTACCTTCAAAATCAAAAGTAAAAGTACTAGATTTTAAGTTTATCAGTACTGAACAATATAAAGATTGGTATAAGGTTCAGACTGCAAATGGAAGTGTGGGCTGGATTTGGGGAGCTCATTATATTGATAGCGATTGGGTGAATCGCGGCAGCAACATTATTCGTTATGAATTTGAAAAGAGCGGGACAATTTCCAATTGGCTTTCTGTTTTTGCTCCTTTAAATACGTATGCCAACATCACTGCAGGGGAACTAAATGCATTCATTGCCTCCAAAGCAAATGGAAGCAACACTCTTATGACAGGAATGGGTTCCTCCTTCATTGAAGCGCAAAACACGACGGGCTTAAATGCCATTTACTTAATGGCCCACGCGGGTCACGAAACTGGCTGGGGTAAATCGGCTATTTCTCAAAATAAATATAATTATTACGGAATTGGTGCGATTGATTCCAAGCCTGCCCAAGGCGCCTACACATTTAACAATCCGCATGACGGGATTGTGGCTGGTGCGATTTGGATTGGCGAAAACTATATTATTCGAGGTTGGGATACTGACCGTAATTATCCATTTTATCAATCAACCCTGGATAATATGAAAAATGACAATGGTGGCTGGCATCAATATGCAACAGATGAAGCATGGGCTGTCAAAATTGGTAACTTCATTGATCAGTACTATGCCTTTACGTATCCAAATGGCTTTGCCATGAAAAAAGGCTGGTACCAAGAAGGTACTGAATATTATTATTTTGATTCCAATGGAAAAATGGTAACAGGATGGCTTCCATGGAATGGCATCTGGTATTACTTGAAACAGAATGGTTATATGGCAAAAGGATGGGCCTGGGATAAAGGTTCTTGGTACTACTTTAATGCTGATGGAGCCATGCAAACAGGTTGGGTGCTAGATAAAGGTATTTGGTACTATATTAAGCCCGATGGCAAGATGATGAGTAACCAGTGGTATTATCAAAATGGAAATTGGTACTATATGAAAAAAGATGGTGCGATGAGCACAGGCTGGGTACATGATGGTGTTGCTTGGTATTATCATAACCAAAATGGCTACATGCAAACAGGCTGGATTAAAGATAATGGACTTTGGTATTATTTAAAGCCTGATGGTAAGATGATGAGTAACCAATGGTATTATCAAAATGGAAATTGGTACTATATGAAAAAAGATGGTGTGATGAGTACTGGCTGGTTAAATGATGGTGCCAATTGGTATTATCATAACCAAGATGGTTATATGCAAACAGGCTGGACTAAAGTTAATGGAACTTGGTATTTCATGAATGGCAGTGGCGTGATGAAAACCGGTTGGCTTTATGATGGCGCTTGGTATTACCTATCAGGCGGCGGTGCGATGCAAACTGGCTGGAAGTTTATCGGCGGTAACTGGTATTACTTCTACAGTGGTGGAAGTATGGCCGCTAATACCACAATCGATGGATTCCGATTAGGTAGTAGCGGTGCTTGGATTCAATAAGAACATTTAAAAAAAGTGGGCTGGTCTTCAGCTCACTTTTTTTGTGTTCTTTTTAAGTATTAACGTTTATCCTATGCTAATGGAACCCTCTGTCCCTTGATGTAGGTGTTGACTTTTTGGTAGTCGTCGACGGAGTCGATTTCGAACCAGTCATCGGATTCGATGGGGGAAACGTATACGTTTAGGTTTTCTAAATTTTGTTTTACGATGTCGTCCCAGTATAGGTCTTTGAATTGGCCGTTATTGATGACTTCTTCTAGTTTTTCTGTTATGAATTGGCCATCTTTTTTTGACCAGTAGGAAACGCCTGACATGATATAGTCTGTTCCGCTGCCAATGATGATTTCCGTTACCTTCTTATTCGTATCAAACTGAAGAATCCATTCGTCCTCGAAGTCCGTTTTTACACCAGTGAAGTACGTCGAGTTCTCTAAATCTGTTCGGAAGAAATTACGATTCATATATACATCTGCTTCTGTTATAATCGCATCCTCAAGATACTCTCTTACTAAGTACATCGTATATACATTGTTGTAGATGTCATATTTGTCGTTATGGATGAGCTTCACACCGTATTTTTCTTCTAGGTAGTTGAACTTTTCGTGTAGATAGCCTGTTACAACGACGATATCTTTAATTCCTTTTTCATGTAGGAACCTTATTTGTCTTTCGGCCATTGGTTCGCCGCCAACCTCGACTAACGATTTTGGTGTATGTGTTGTTAGTGGTCTAAGTCGTGTTCCCATGCCAGCTGCTAGGATAATTGCTCTCATTATATTCTCAACCTTTCTTATACCTTTACATGTATACTATACCAAATAAAAAACTAGAAATTATAGTAATTTCTAGTTTTTCTATCTACTTGTTATGCTATTTTTCCCTCTAGATCTTTAATCGATACGAGTTCTTTTGGATTACCAGCGACAAGCACAGCTCCTACAATTACGATAAGGGAACCAGCAATAAGCTGTAATCCAACAGGTGTGCTCATGAAGATCATTTGTAGGATAATTGCCCAAACCACATACGTGATATTTAAGGAAGTACTTCTTGCTGCACCAATTGTATTAATTGCTTTATAGTAACAAATATAGGAAATCGTACCAACTAAGGCCGTTACAGCAATAAGTATACCGATAGGTGAAGCTACAACACTTAGTGCCAAATCATATCCGTTAATAAAAGGAATAATAACGATTGCATATAATAATCCGGATGTTGCTTGACGAATATTGATTGCATGTTCAGGGTTCATATCTCCATCTTTCATCCCTAATGCACAAATAATTCCTTCAAGGCTCCATGCAAGTACTGTACCAATGGCAAACATTAAACCTAATGTAAAGCTGCTTCCGATTGAAAACTCTGAAGGCATATACCCTAGAACAAATACACCAACCACACTTAGTCCAATTCCTAGCCATACCCTTGCATTGATTTTTTCCTTCAAAATGGCCCCTGCAAGCAACGCACTTACAGCAGGAAACATAGCCGTAATGGCAGCAGTATATGCTGGACCAATATATTTAACACTTAATAAATAACATGTCATCCCAACAGGTCCACCGATTAGGGCACCTAGTACGATGACTCCTCCATTTTTTGTTTTTAAAGATTGAAGTACATTTTTAAACTGCCCTTTGATGATCATATACAGAGTTGCCCAAAGTGCAGAGAAAAAGTCATGCATAAAAGTAGCCACAAATGGTGCTAAGAAAATGGCCTCAGTTGAGGTAATAAATGGAGTGCTTGCCATGATAATTCCGACCAATACTGTGTCAACGCCCCATGTAGCACCGGCAATAAGTCCATTACCTAATCCTAATTTTGCGTCCCTAAGGCTGTTAATTTTCAAATGAATTTCCCCTTTGTATTTATGTTTTTGTTTTTATAAAAATTCTTAGACGTTAGCTTTTTGTTCAAGTAATTGGTATTCCTTCATGAACCCCTTCGTCCTGTTAAAACGGCCCATCGCATAGGAATAGAAGTCGTAGCCAGTTGCTACTTTCATTAATCCCCAAAGTGTCCATAAGAAATCAACGAATATCTTATTCATTAATAATCTTTTTGCAGTTATGGTGTCCATTTCTCCATTAAAGTATTGGAGTACAAACAATCTTTCTTCTGCAGGCGATAGCTCTGATTCAATAATAAAGGCTGCAATGTCCCAGAATGCATCGTTCATCCCGCCATATTCCCAGTCAATCAGATACATTTTATTTGCTCCACTTTTTACAAAGTTTTCAGAAAGTGGATCAATGTGACAAGGTGATAGGGGAACATTCATTGAAAGATACTGATTCTCGAGTTCAAGAACCTGAGCTTTCAAATCGGAATAATCTTCAGGTAATGTTACATTCCCGCTTGCTATCACATCTTCATATTCTGTTATTTTTTCAAACACATCAAAACGATCTTTAAAATCTACTTCTGAGTCATGCAATTTTCTAAATATGTCTGCAATCATAATCAGGTTTTCTTCCCTTTTTCCGGTCTTCGGATTGAGCGTCTCCGCTTCAGGAATGTACTCGACAATTTTCAAACCTGTGTGTTCATCAAAAAAGAGGATTGGAGGGTTAATCCCCAGTTCACTGACTGTTTCTGATATCAGCTTTTCCGTTGAACGATTAAGGAATTTTTCTGTCCCTTTGCCAGGGAAACGCACCGCATAGTCTTTACCGTCAATCGTAATTTTGTAATTTCGATTTGTTAACCCACCAAGGGATTCGATTGTTGTGATTAGACTTTCATCAATTTGTAAAGCATTTGCAATGGTTTGCTTTATTTCATTTACTTTAATTTCTTCCTCTTTCACCCTAAGTAACGGGAAGATTTTATCGACGACTTTAAAATAATCCGCATAATTATCGACTTCGGCCCAGATAATATTTGGCAATTTCAAGAAGCCAAGATTCACTGTGCGTCCGACGTCAAGAAGGGTATATTCGTAATTAATATAAGGATTTTGGTTATCCTTAAAGATATTTAGCATCTCCTGATAAACTTCATAGGAAATTTTTGTAATTCCGACCATTTCTCCATCAATGCGGTTTAAGCGATGTATATCCTTTGAAATTTGATAAATTTGGTCGTTTCTAATTTCCACAAATGCCTCGTCGCCTGAGCCGCTTTCCTTTGTCATTAGAATGCAATCTCTCTCGCCAGTCTCTAAAAGTTCTTCTATCGCAGCCTGCTCGATTAATATATCATCCTCTATCAAAATGAAATCATCTGTCATGTAATCGGAGGCTAACGCAAGAGAAGCCATGCTTCCAGTCCATAAATAGCGAGTATTCTCAACAAACGAAACGGTGTCCTTTCCTTTTAGGACCTCGGATTGCTCAAGCATTTCTTTCAGATAACCTGTTACAATTACGATTTTTTCAATGCCATTTTCTTCAAGAATGTTAACTGTTCTCTCGAGTAACGTAGTGCCGTGGATATCAAGTAAACCTATAGGTCGATCAAAAGATTTTCTTTCTCCCGCAGCAAGAATAACTGCTTGTGTGATTGGTTTGTACTCATTCTTATATAATGACACTTTTGTTTCTTGTAATTTTTCAAGTTCTTTGATTAAATATTCTTTTCCTTTTTCGGATACAAAGTAATGTATTGTGCTTCCCGTTTTTTTAGTTTCAATAAAATTTTCTTCTATTAATTTATTAATTGTATAATTTACTTTGCCAATTGAAATTTTGCAAAGCTTTGCCAATGTTCTTTGAGTAATTTCTGGATTCCTTGAAATTTCCGCTAAAATATCGAACATGTACAAGTATCATCACTCCTCCGTTCAATTTTTGAACAACGTAATATTAACACTAATATAATCATTTGTAAATATATTGTAACAATATATTTTAATTTTATGAAAAGTGAAAGGGGTTGAGGGATTGAACTAAGCCGTTAAGCAAAAGAATGACTACTTAGTGTGCTTGGAGGATTCAATAAGAATATACAAAAAAAGTGAGCATTTCAGCTCACTTTTTGTTATCTTTTAGTATTCACCTATATATTCTTCTAAAGTAAGTCCACTTTGAGTAATACTTTTTGCTAAGTTAACTCCGACGTAGCGGAAATGCCATGGTTCATATTTATAGCCGGTAATATGTTCCTTCCCTTGAGGATATCGAAGGATAAAACCGTAATACTGGGCATTGCTTGCTAACCATTTTCCCTCTGACGTATAGGCAAAATCGTCCTCAGCCCATAGTGAAGAATTGCTTCCACCAATATCAAATGCTAACCCGGTTTGGTGTTCACTTTTTCCAGGTTTTGCAGAGAATGTATCTGCTGCTGTTTGTCCGTAATTGGATACATATCGGTTATATAAAGTAGATTGGTAGCTATACGAACGATAGGTGCTAAATGCACTCAATGTTAGTCCTTGCTTTTTTGCATCAGCCTTCATTGCTTCAAATGCACTACGAGCCTCTGTATTCTCTCCGGGGTTATAAGTAGAAGGTAATGAATGAACCTTATTCACAATTAGGATGCCGTTCTTATAGTGATAGCCAGTTGTCGGCTCAATCCATGCACCATCCTTATTCACATACGACCCATTAATCATTGTGCTTGTTGCCAATATTCCACTTGAGAAGGAATAATACCATTTAGAATTTACTTGATACCATCCAGTCATCATTTCACCAGAAGACTTGAGATAATACCACTTATTGCTGGATAATTGCCAACCTGTTTTCATTGCACCATTTTGGCCTAATAAGTACCAATTGCGATTTTTATACAACCATCCCGAATTCATAACACCATAATCATTAAGATGATACCATTTATTCTGGTCATACACCCATCCTGTCTTCATCCTACCGGTATGGTCAAGGAAGTACCATTTGTTTTGGTTGTATACCCAACCTGTTTTCATTGCGCCACTTTCTGATAGGAAGTACCAGCTGCTATCGTATACCCAACCCGTTTTCATAGCACCTGAACCGGTTAAGAAATACCATTTATTTTGGTTGAAAACCCAGCCAGTTCGCATTGCGCCACTTTTATTAAGGAAGTACCATTTGTTTTTATCTAAGACCCAGTCTGTCTGCATAATTCCATCTTGATCAAGGAAGTACCAATTATAATTATCAAGAATCCAGCCGCTTTCTCTGGCACCAGATTCTTTATTAAAATAATACCAATTTCCATCAATGAGTTCCCAGCCAACCACTTTTTGATTATGTTCATCGTAATAGAACCAGGAATTGTCTACTTGCTCCCAGCCAAGCTTCAGCTCGGGTAATTGAGCTTGAGCTTCTTCCTCATCAGTAATTTCTTCCGTATCTGCGATTTCTTCATTATTTGAAAAAGCAATGAGTGGGATAATAAATAAGAGTAATAGGAATGCAATCAGTTTTTTCATAGAATAACTCCTTACAAAAATAATAGAATGATATTATTATAGCAAAATAATTTGGAAGGTTTAATACTTTTGGTGTGAAAAATGGAAAACGACTTCAAAAATTATGGGTAAAAGGTCTATTCATCTACTTTTTACGGATATGAATTTCTAGTATACTTATAGCGGTATCGACAAAAATCGGGTAATATCGAGTGCTTGCTGAAGGGGTATTGATAAAATTCAGATGGTGACAGGCGCTGTATTGGAGGATATGTATGAAGTGGTTTGTTTTTGTATTCGTTTCGATTGTGTTCTTGGTGTCACCGTATTTTACGGGACTTTATTCAAATTCTAGTTTTTATAGCTTGGGACTGTTACTATTTACGCTTTTTCTAATTGTCGTGATGACGCTCCTATTTAAGCGGGAGATTAATCAATTAAAACAGGTTACGGTTGTGCTCTTATTACCAGTTTGTTATATTTTTTCACTTCCAATGGCTGAAAATCCTTTAGGGGCATGGGATTCGATTATTCAATGGTTTACCTTTAGTACTTTTTTTATTTTAGTATATTGGTGTGCGGTGACACCAAAGATTCGAAAGTGGCTACCAATGGTATTCCATGCAACTGGGGTTTGGATTGTTATCTATTCCATGTTACTTTATATAGATTTCATTCAACTTCGTAATGGGTTTATAGCGGGAAGATTAGGAAGTATTTTTAAGTATCCGAATACCTTTGGAATGGTGATGGTCGTTTTCTTTTTCTTTTCGTTGATAATGAGTTTACGAGATCATCAGTCAAGTAAAGAGAAAATACTCTACTCGGCACCTTTAGTCGTGTATTTATTAGGTTTCTTTCTTTCCTTTTCTCGAGGAATGATGATTGTCTTTCCAATTGTTTGGCTGGTAGGGATTTTAATAGTAGCTTCAAAAAAGCAGGTGAAATACCTTCTATACTCGATGGTCACTGTCGGGGGGGCTTTGTTCACATTTGTTGGATTAGAGAATATGAACGGTACCTTTTCAAAAACGGCTCTCATTCTAGGAGCGATTTTTGGTTCGGTTGCATTATATCTTGTCTCAGATAATCTGCTTAATAAATGGAAAGAAAAATTAGAGTTTCTTCAAAAACGAAAGTTTTATCAATTGTTGCTCCCGATTACGATAATTTTGGTAGGTTTATTAACCATTTTAGATTTTGCCAATCAGGGGCTTGTGTTTAAGCAATTGCCAGTTAGTATGCAGGAGCGAATTGAGAGTATTGATATTTATAGTGGAACGGCAAAGGAAAGGCTCATTTTTAATGAAGATGCTTTAGAGATGAGTAAAGACTCGCCAATCCTTGGATTAGGGGGAGAGGCCTTCCGGGTTTTGTATAAGAAATACCAACAGCTTCCATACCAATCCAATAAAATCCACAATGGGTATGCGGAATGGCTCGTAGATACGGGATGGGTAGGTTTATTGATTCTCTTATTTGTAATTTTTTATTTGTATCGTCAGGTTATAAAGGGATATCAAGAGGAAACGGGAAGAGAGCCCCGTGTGGCTGTCCTTTTAGCAACACTAGTGATTTTTATCCATAGCTTTCTTGATTTTAACTTTTCATATGGAACAGTTTGGTTTCTCGTATTTTGGTTATTTGCTATCGGGATTACAATGAATTCCAAAACGATTCATGGAAAAAAGAAAGAAAAAACGAAACAAATTCGATCAAAACAAAATCAAGCACTGCTACTTATTTATAGTATCTTTTCAATATTGGTTTTGTGCTGCGCCGTTTTTTCCTATCGGTTTATGGAAGCAGATCGATTGAGTCGAGTGTCAGCGCAGTTAAAGGATCCCATTGAAAAGCAACAAGCTTTAGAGAAGGCAATTGCCCTACATCCAACTCAAGTAGAGTATTGGAACGATTTAAGTGATGTCCTTCTAAAAAATGATAAGGAAAACAGAGAAGGAATCAAGGTGGTTATCGCTCATATCCTAGCATTAGAGCCAAATAATCCAGATAGCTATTTGAAAGTAGGTTCCTTATCAGAAAAGATAAATGACCCTGATTCAGCAATTCGTTATTATTCAAAAGCATTAGAGCTAGACCATTTCAATTCTTCGTTATATGTAACAACAATTAAAGCGAAGGTCTTATTTGCTCTTGAACATAAGGATTCTCAAGATTATTTAAAATCGGCCATTCGTGATTATGAACGAAACACAAGGTTTTATCAGAAATTTATGAGTCAGCCTCTTGATGACCATGATGCTTTTAATGGAAGAGATTTTTTAGTTAGGTTTGAATCTCACTATTATGCTGCTTTAGCTTATTTTCTTTTAGACGATTACAACGGAGTCATTGAGATATATCGACTTATTGACCATGATCCAAAAGGGGAGTTTACAGCGTTGAACATTGTGGCACTTGAAAGAATAGGCTCATACCAAGAGGCTCTGGACTTGTACAACGAATCGAAGGATGATTATGAGAACCTTTCCGAACTGGTTGAAACTATTAAAACAGATTATGGGACGACTGGAGAACAACATGAATCGAACAATCATTAGATTATCTTTGCTTCTGCTTTTTTTCTTATTCGGATGCAGCCAAGATTCTCAAGATGAAATGGAATATAAGGATGGAATGGATCGGGGCATCGTTGAGCAAATAAATCGTCTCAGCCTTGAGGAAAAAATGGGCCAAATGCTGATGGTTGGTGTAAATGGCTATTTCATGGACAATTCAACAAAGCAAATGATTACGGACTATCATGTCGGAGGCTTTGTCATTCTGGGCAGTAATGTACGGGATGAGCTTGAGCTCCGTAAACTAATCGAAACATTGAAGGAAACGAATAAAACCAACAATCATCCTCTTCTATTAGCGATTGATGAGGAAGGGGGAAGAATTACTAGGTTTCCCGAAAATGTAAGTAAACTGCCATCTAATCAGAAGGTGGGGCAATTAAATAATCAGGATTTGTCCTATAAAATCGGAGGTTTACTTGCCGAAAAGGTTGCTTATTTCGGATTTAATATGAATTTTGCGCCTGTATTGGATGTAAATAGCAACCCAAGAAATCGGGTCATCGGGGATCGTTCATTCTCCAGCAATCCCCAAGTAGTTTCAAAGCTTGGAATTAAAACGATGCAGGGTATACGGGATAATGGGGTAATTCCTGTTATCAAGCATTTTCCAGGACATGGTGATACATTCGTTGATTCTCACTTGGGATTGCCAACACTTCCCCATGATCAGGAGAGATTACGAAGCATTGAGCTTCATCCATTTGCGAATGCGATAAAAGAAAAGGCTGATGTCGTGATGACAGCCCATATTTTATTGCCAAAGCTCGATGCGTCGAACCCGGCAACGATATCAAAGGCTGTGATTACGGAGCTTTTGCGTAAAGAATTGGGATTTGAAGGAGTCGTCATTACAGATGATTTAACAATGGGAGCAATTGCAAAACATCATACGGTAGGAGAGGCAGCGGTGAAATCTGTACTTGCTGGAAGTGATATTCTCTTGATTGCCCATCATCATCCAAAGGCAAAAGAAGCCATTGAAGCATTGGGTAAGGCTGTTGCGGATGGAGAAATTTCGGAGAAGCGGATTAATGAGAGTGTGTATCGAATCCTAGCACTAAAGAAAAAATACAAGCTGGATGAAAACCAAAACCAATCTTCGACATTAGAGGAAATCAATCAAAAAATTGATGAGGTTGTAAGGAAGTATTTTTAGGGGTGGGACAGGGAATCTGTCCCCGTGTCCCATTAATACCCTTCCGGATTTTCTGACTGCCATTTCCAGGAGTCTTGGCACATTTCTTCAATTCCTTTTTCTGCAACCCAGCCAAGCTCTTCTCTTGCTTTTGTTGGATCTGCATAGCAAACAGCAATATCACCAGGTCTGCGTTCCACAATTTTATAAGGAATTGTCTTTCCAGCCGCTTTTTGAAAGGCTGCTACGATTTCAAGTACACTGTAGCCACTACCGGTTCCAAGGTTATAGGCTTCTACTCCAGTAGTAGACATGATTTTCTCAAGTGCTTTTACATGTCCTTTCGCCAGGTCTACGACATGAATATAATCCCTTACACCCGTACCATCAACCGTTGGATAGTCGTTACCAAATACACGTAGCTCCTCAAGTTTACCAATCGCAACCTGTGTAATATATGGCATTAAGTTATTAGGTAGTCCATTTGGATCTTCCCCAATTCGTCCACTATGATGGGCGCCAATTGGGTTGAAGTAACGTAATAATGAAACACTCCACTCTTGATCTGAAACGTACAAATCACGGAGGATCTCTTCAATCATTAACTTCGTGCGTCCATAAGGATTTGTCGCACTTAATGGGAAATCTTCTGAAATGGGTACCCGGTCTGGCATTCCATATACAGTTGCCGAGGAACTGAATACCATCCTCTTGACTCCAAATGCTTTCATTACCTCACATAACACCAAAGTCCCCGACAAATTATTATGGTAATAATGTAAGGGGATTTCTACTGATTCTCCAACTGCCTTCAAGCCAGCGAAATGGATAACAGCATCAATTTTATGATCTGAAAATACAGATTCCAAACCGTCTTTATCTAATAAATCGATTTGATAAAATGGAAAGTCCTTGCCGGTAATTTCTTTTACTCGCGTTAAGGAATCTACTTTGCTATTTGATAGATTATCTACTACAACAATCTCATAACCAGCATGTAATAGCTCCACACATGTGTGACTGCCGATATAGCCGGCTCCACCAGTTATTAATACAGCCATGATGGTACCCCCTTATTGTGCCTTTATATATTTCCCTTACACAATCTTTTTATATCCACTAGTTTATCATATTTTGAAAAATGGTGAAATGACAGGAATCGTCTACATTGAGGGAGAAAAATCTGGTTGTAGGAAGGTTTTAGGGGTGGGACAGTGAACCTGTCCCCGTGTCCCACCGGAGGAAAGCCCCTTGTCCCGTTTATTTGTGCTTGTTGACTAGTTCGGTTAGGTAGCGAAGGAGATCCGGGCGGATTTCTTCGTTTTGTAGTGCAAATTCGATGGTTGTTTCGATAAATCCGAGTTTTTCCCCGACATCATAGCGTGTTCCTTCAAATTGGTAGGCGAATACTCGTTGGATTTCATTGAGCCTTTGGATGGCGTCTGTTAATTGAATTTCCCCACCCGCACCGACTTCTTGGTCCTCCAAATACATGAAAATTTGAGGTGTTAAAATATATCTGCCAATAATCGCTAGGTTGGAAGGTGCTGTACCTTGTTTTGGTTTTTCAACGAATTGATTGACTTGATAGAGTCGGTCCCGATTTGTTGATGGTTCAATAATTCCATAGCGATGTGTTTGATTTTCAGGTACTTGTTGAATCCCAATTACAGATGATAATGTTTTTTCATATTGATCCATTAATTGGCGAAGACATGGGGTTTCGGCCTGTACAATATCATCGCCGAGCAATACAGCAAATGGTTCATCCCCGATAAAATTACGTGCACACCAGATGGCATGTCCTAATCCTTTTGGCTCCTTTTGCCGTATATAATGAATATCAACCATATTTGTGGATGCCTGTACCTTTTCAAGTAAGTCAAATTTCTCTTTTTCGATTAAGCTCTGTTCAAGTTCAAATGCATGGTCGAAATGATCCTCAATGGATCTTTTTCCTTTTCCAGTGACAATAATAATATCCTCAATTCCAGATTGAATTGCTTCTTCTACGATATACTGGATCGTTGGCTTATCAACAATTGGAAGCATTTCTTTCGGCATTGCTTTAGTTGCAGGTAAAAAGCGTGTTCCTAAACCTGCAGCGGGAATAATAGCTTTTCGAATTTTCTTCATTTGAATGCTCCTTTTCATTTAACAAACAAAAAGCGAGGAAACTATTGTTTAGAGTTTTATGAATTATAAACATGAATGGTTTTATCAATCATGTTCGTTTCAGTGAATAGTTTGTGAAAATGTCGTTTTCCATTCTCTGAAAACATTTTGTAAATATCATGATTTTGAATTAAAAAGACAATTTTTTCTGCAAGCTGCTTCGTATCACCATAATTCACAATATACCCTGTTTCGCCATCTACAACAATCTCTGGGATTCCACCCACATTTGTACCGATAACAGGAATGCCATAGGCAATCGCCTCTATCCCAACATATGGAAGAGCATCATTGTTCGATGGAAGGACGACAATATCGGTATTTACATACATTTCATCTTTGTTAGACACATGTCCTTTAAAGTGAACTCTTTCATCCATTCCCAATTCACGGCTGGAATTCTTTAGTTCTTCCATCAAAGGTCCTTCTCCGAAAAGATTACATTGCCATTGTAGTTCCGGATGCTCTCTTTGAATATAAGCTAAACTTTCTAACAGGAACGCATGTCCTTTCTCTTCGGTAAACCTTCCAATGACGGAGAGAACGGGAGTCTTAGAGCTCGTATCATTTCTTTGTTTAGACGGCTCTTGAATCCCGTTATATATAAGCTTTACTACTTTTTTGGATACACCTTTATTCGTAATTTGATTTTCCATGAACTTTGAAACTGTAATGACTGCTTTGTTATAGCTTGTCATCATTCTGTTTAATAACTGTAAGGTTGAGTTCATAGGAACATCTACATGGTATGTCCAAATAACCTTTATTCGGGCTCCAATCAATTTAGCTAAGATTGCTATATAATTTTCCCTTAGAAACTGTGCATGGACGATATCAATCTTCTCATTACGAATAATTGTTTTGATTGCTTTTGCAGCTTTTATATCAAAAGGATGATTCATATGAACTTGATACATTTTAATGTTTAACGATTTAAATCTATCAATCCCTGGACCAACTTCTGAATATACTAAAACGCAATTTTCTGGTCCAATTGCATTCATTAAGTGAAACACATAATTTTCTGTTCCACCATTTCCTACATAATTAAGCATATACATGATTTTATTCAAAATGAATCTCCCCGATTTATAAAATATTTAAAAACAACTTATCTTTTCCTTAGCTTATTCAAAACCCTACTTATAATATCCTGAAGAAGATCATCTTTACTAATTAATAGTAATAGTACATATAGTCCTACATTAACAGTAATTAAGAGTACAAACTGAGTAAAAATCCCTGAAACAAAGTGTTTAATGATCATTGACACAGGGAAGAACGATAAGGAAAACAATAAGTATTTTAGGTTTTGAAATGACAGGATTCGAAAAGGAACTCGAAGTTTCTTTCTTATATAAATATATTCCATTATCACCAATACGAAGGTGGAAATGGCTGTGGTTAAAATAGCTGTTTCCGGACTAAAGATACCGAAATAAACGCAGCCAATATTCAATATTAAATTCAATAGACCACTAATGAAAATAAATCGTACAAGGATGTTTTCTTTTTTCTTTATGTACATAACTTGATTGGAGAAAATGGAATCAATCCCTAGTAGGACCATATAAAAGGAAAAAACAGATAAAACAGGCCCTGCGGCGGCAAATTCTTTCCCACCGTAAACCACTACACCGATATCGGATATAATAAATAACCCTACTGCGGCAGGGAATAGTACTAGGAAATAAACCCTGGCAACTCTATGAATTAATAGTAGATACGATTCTTCATCCTCACTGCCCAGCATATGTGAAAGACGAGGAATTGTAACCTGGACTATACTTAATAGCAGTGTGCTAATAATCATCATCATTTGCTGGGACATTATATAGAAAGAAACCGAGGCTTCTGATACAAAACGCCCAAGCATAAAGATATCAAGTTGGGTATATAAAATATTCCCATTCATAAAGATAACGACTAAAAACATCGGCTTAATATGAGGCAGTATTTCAATTTCTTTGAAATTAAATGCAATTTTCTTTTTAACGTACACAAAACTAATGATGTTATTTAGAAAAGTCGAAATAACAAGTAATACCGCAAACCACATATAATCATCTGAGTTTTTAATAAATGAGATCAAAAGTATGACATATATAAGTTTAACAGCGATTGTTTTAATTGTGATAAAGTCATAGCTTTCGAAGGCTTCATTCATCCACTCTACGTAAAAAATATTGAGGACGAAGTTAATCCCAAAGATAAGGAGGACAGGGAAGATAACATCTTGACCAAAACCCATAAAGGATACTAAGACAAATATTGCAAAAACTATTAGGTTGGTTAGTAAACTAATGGTAAATAAACTTGTGAATAGCTTAGCAACCTTCTGTTTGTCATGCTTGATTCTACTAATTTCCCTTAAACCATATTGATATACCCCGAATGAAGCAAAGATGAAAAAATAATTGAAAATGGATTCCGCATATTTTACTCTTCCAATTGATTCAGAACCTAGTACACGGAATACATATGGACCAATTAATAGCGGGATAACTAAGTTAAAGAAATTTAACGTGATTTTATATAGTGCATTTTTTAAGATTGATTTTTTCATTCGCTAAATCCCTTTTATAAGTATTTGTAAACAAAAATCACCTCTAAAAGAGGTGGTTGTAATCAATCAAATACGCCTTAGCGTATTTGCGCCCGATTTTTTTCGAGCTTGTCTCGAAAAATTACCTTTAAAAAATCGTGGCATCTGCCGGAGGCTTTGGGCCAACACGATGTTGGTCACTCAGACGTTGCCACAGGATGTGGCGTTCGTAGTCTGAGTTCCTTAATTTCAGTCGGGGTTTGAATCCACCACTGAATTGTATACCCTGTTTGCATTCATCCCCCACTTAAGGGACTTCTTCTGAATAAAGTTAAATAAACTCTTTCACGGAAATCACATCGTCTAAAAGTTGAATGTTTTTGGGCGAACTTCCTGTAACCCAACTCTTATCCACTACCATGTAGGTTTCTCCATAATTATCGATTAAATACTCAACATAATTTTTGGGAATATGGAATTCTTCACCTTTAAATAAATACGTGGTGAGGCCATCAAATCGGTTTGTTACTTTATGGTTAATATAACCAACAGTAAGTTGATAATTTTCATGATTTTCGAAACTCATGTTGGTGCCTATATCACAGAAATAACACCATATTTTCCCTTCATCGCCATGGTGGTAATAAAATATGTCGATGTGAGCACCCTTATAATTATATGCTTCTTCAATAATTTTACCATTCAATTCGTACTGTTTGTGCTTCGTAAACCCTTTTTTTAGCAGAATTTTTTCTAATTCCTTCTTTTTATCATCAGGAAATTCAAATGTTCCAATATCAAGGTCTTTATCATGTCCAATAAAGTCCTTTTCACGAACAGCACCTAACAAGGTACCGTAATCTAACCAAAACTCATGTCCGATTTCTTCAAAAGCTTCTCTCATTAAAGTCAGCGTCTGTAGTCCGTAGACATGAACATTTGCTTGAGCTTTACTAAACTCTTTCTGATCATAACGATCCTTAATTAATCTTAAAACTTTATTTGTTTTAATTGCATCGTATATCTTTAGTGTCCTAACATATTTAAGTGTTGAATTTACGAACGGTTTCATTTGACGTTCCCCTTCTTCTAAATTAATAGTCAATATTATACCAAACAGACACTTTACTTTCAATTTCGACATTGCTTATTTAAAAAATTGTAGAGATTTGTCTTTTAATCGGATTTTTCGTACTATTCTTCATTGATTTATACAAAAAGAAACGTTATAATTCCTAAGTGTTGTCTGTCGAAAATTACAATTAAATTACTATAAAATAAAAATTCTTATTTACAAATACAGATTCGAGGTAAAAGATATGAAATTTTCAACTAAGGATATATTATTACTCGCTTTTACTTTAATTTTGGTAGCTTTATCATTAATAATTGGTAATAAATACGTTGGTATTTTTGTTGTTGTAGTCCTTTCACTAATTGCTTTATATAAAAAAGAATTAGGACTATATATGCTCCTATTATATGTTCCAGTGAGACCGTTTCTTACTTCAATAAATCCCGGTCTTAAAATCATTAGTGATTTAATTATCTTTTCTTTATTAATAAGAACTATTTATGAAAATAGAACGAATATAAAATCATTATTAAAATTTGATCTGTTTGAAATAGCTTTATTTATCTATCTTGCTATTGGTACGATTTCTGGACTTATCACTGGAGTTAGCATAGTATCAATCATCTTTCAAATTAGAGCATATATCTTATTGTATTTTGTTTACTACGTCGTGAAAAGAATGATGATTTCTCAAGAAACTTTAAATAAAATATCAATTCTAACTTTTATTACTGCAGTAATTATTTCTTTACACGGTTTTATCGAAAAAATATCAGATAAAACATGGTTGATGCCCCTTGAATGGCAAAATTGGGGGCTGGCACCGACAAACCAAGTAAGGGTCTATGGGTTGTTAAAAGGTCCAAATGAATTGGCACTTTACTTAATTGTTTCATTCTTAATATCGCTCTATCTACTTAAAGTGGTTAAAGGAAACAAAATTTGGCTGATATACATTGGTCTATCGATTATAGGAGCAACATTTGTATTAACTTATTCTAGAGGAGCTTCTTTAGCTTTAATAACATTTCTGTTGATCTATCTCGTTCTGTTCCGAACTCTTAAAGGATTTAAAAAGCTATTACTAATTGCTGGAGCATCATGTCTTTTGTTTTTCGGTGTGACAAGCGCAGCTGGTTTGTATGAGGATTATGTTACTTCAGTGGAACAAAATGAACATAATACTCAAAATGGTTCAAATAATAAGGGGCAAACTGGCTCTAGTGGCGGCAAAAAATCAGAGGGTGCCAACCGTTTTAAAGAAGCTTTTTCCGAGGATACAGTTGAACTAAGTAGTCAAGATGGACGTATTTACTATGTGACAAAAGCAATTGAAGTTTTTAAAGATTACCCTATCATTGGTGCTGGATTTGGTACTTTTGGTGGTGCGGCGACACTTGCATACTCATCACCTATCTATAAAAATTATGGTATCCAAACAGATTTTTACTCAGATAATCAGTATATTTTAACTCTTGCTGAAACGGGTATAATAGGGGTTCTAATTCTTTCAGTATTTGTCTTTAGCCTTTTGTTCATTACAATAATGATCTTTAAGAGAAAAGAAATTGAATACTCAATCCTAGCTTTATTTTTCTTCATCACAATGATAGTAGGGGGATTGGTGTATAATATATTAGAAATTGATACCTTTATGATGTATTATTTCTTATTGCTTGGGATAATCTACCCTCGTATAAAAGAAGAAAAAATTTAATAATTAGTTCATAAGCCCTGCATATACATGGTCAGGGCTTATTTTTTTGGAGACAAATATAACCATAGAATTACGAATTAAGATATGGTAACGTATTTAATGTTATTCGAAAGGAGTTTTGTTATGTTACTTGGGGAAAAGAAACCAATATCCAAACTCATTTATTATTTGATATTACTATTTATTCCTTTCTTCACATTGTTCATTTTGGAGACAATTCATAGGGGTTCACCAACAGCTTTCACATCTTGGGTATTATCTAGCCCTGTGTCTGTATTGGTGACTTATCTGTTTTTATTGTTCATAACAGGGATCCTGTTTTTATTACCAAGAAGAGTTTTTTTACTGACGATGCTTATTCAATTATTCATCTGGGCTCTGATTGCTTTTATAAGTTATAAAAAGTACCAACTAAGAGGGGATTACCTTTCTCCGTATGATTTTTATCTATTAAAAGAAGCAGCAGGTATAACAGAAAACATGGACGGGCTTATTTCGGTAAAGTGGATGATTGCGGGTATCGTTTTCGTTGTAGTGAGCGTACTGTTTTACATTCTAATCAATCGGATAAGCATAACTGTTACTTTAAAAAAGAGACTAATTATTGCTATTGTTGGGGTCTTAGGTTTAGTCTTGTTTTTTTATAAACCAACGATATTAAGCAGTGGGGCAAGCGAAGAAGGTACGTTACAAACAAAATATGAAAAACTAGGCTTTATTGGTGGATTTCTAACGATTCTTAATCAAAATCGCCTCGCAGAAGAGTTAGATACTGAAAGTATAAGAAACGTATTGCATTCTGATAAATATAAAGTAGATAATTACGAAGTAGACCCCGACTTTAAACCAAACGTTATTGTGGTTTTAGCTGAAGCATTATGGGATCCACTTTTATTAACAAATATAAAATTCGAAGAAGACCCTATCCCTTATACGCGCAGTTTAATGGAGAATTATACGTCTGGTGAATTGGTAACGCATATTTTTGGAGGAGGAACGATTAATTCGGAGCTCGAAACCTTGACTGGATTATCTACTCGATTTTTACCAGAAGGTGCAGAAACCTATAACCATTATATTAATCGTCCGATTGATTCCTTAGCACACAATTTTAGAAATCAAGGCTATCATACTACTGCAGTTCATACATTTAAAAATTGGTTCTACGACCGAAATAAAACGTATGAGTATCTAGGCTTTGAAAAGTATGTTAGTATGGAATTCTTTAATAACCCTGAGATGGTTGGTCCTTATATTGATGACCGAGAACTGATGAGACAAAGCTTAAGTGAAATAAGTAAAACGGATGGCCCGGATTTCCTTAATGTCGCTACAGTTGCAAGTCATGGACCATATGATGATATTCGATATGAAGAGAAGTTGGAGTTTACCACTGAGGGAAATTTAACAGACGTTCCTGAGTATATTTTGAATTTATATCTGAAAGTACTAAATGAACTGGATGATTCTATTAAGCTATTAATAGATGGCATTAACGAATTAGATGAACCGACAATGGTCGTTATTTATGGAGATCATTTACCGATGTTGGGAGCTGATTATGCCGTATATCGTGAAGCTGAATATTATTCTGATCTTAATCTATATGAAGACCATAAAAAAATGTATACAACACCTTTGATTGTTTGGGATAATTTTTCTGACCCTGAGGAAAAAGAAAACTTGCGTATGACTCCAAACTTTTTAGGATCATATATACTTGAAAAAGCCAAAAAGGAAAAGTCGCCAATTTTTAAAGTATCTGGTCATGTATACGATAGTGGCTTGACAGTCATTCCGCCAAAACAGTTTTGGGGAGACGAAGGTGTTAATGAGACTGAGCTGGTAGATTACCAAATATTGCAGCAAGATATCCTATTTGGAAAGCAAAAATCATATGCGGAGTATCCTGTAGAAGTGGCACCGAATTATTTTCTAGGAAGCGAAAAAATGAAAATAAAAGACATTTCTATAGGGAAGAACAACAAGGGAAAACCGGCATATATTCTAAAAGGAAAAGGTTTCGTATCTAACGTAAAAGTATATGTTAACGGAAAAGCTCAAAAATCCGTTTTCAAGAGTTCTTCGGAAATTATATGTGATATACCTAAAGATCTGATTGGCAAAGATAAAGAAGTAACGATTGAAGTAAAACTTATTGATGATGAGGATCATGTTATCGCTGAAAGTGAATATACGAAGAAGAAATAAATAAGGCAATTCATGTATTTGTTACAAACGGCTATCACGAAAGTTGGTAAAAACCGACTATCTTGATAGCCGTTTTTGTATTAAGGAGAAGTATGTTTTCAAATGTGTGGACAATATTATTATATAAATTGAACTCCTTCATACTTAAATGATATATTAACAAAGGAGATAGGGAAACGATGGAATTTAAGGAGAATAATATGGATAACCGACATGTTGATATATTAGGTGTACATTTTACAAAAACAACTGAGCAGCAATTAGTAAGCGAATTAACCGACCGGATCACATCTCAACAAAAAACATTTGTTGTGACTGCAAATCCTGAAATCGTCATGTATAGCTTGAATGATAAAGAATATAAGACCATTTTAGATAAAGCTTCCTATGTCATTGCAGACGGAATTGGTGTTGTTAAGGCTGCAGCCATGTTAAACGACCCACTGCCTGAGAGAATTGCTGGATTTGATTTAATGGTGAAGCTATTAGAGGTCGCAAACGAAAAAAAATGGAAGATCTTCCTGCTAGGCAGCCAAGAGCATGTATTAGAAAAGACGGTGGAGCATATTAATCAATATTATCCCGGCTGTACAATTGGCGGATATCATCACGGCTTCTTTGATTGGAACAATAATGAAATTGCTGACAAAATTGCAGAGGCTAACCCAGATATCGTGCTTGTTGCATTAGGAGTTCCGAAACAAGAACAATGGATTTCTCAAAATATAGAACGTTTTGAGAAAGGACTATTCATGGGGATAGGCGGCAGCTTTGATGTTTTAGCGGGTACAGTAAAAAGAGCCCCAGAGGTATGGCAAAAATTAAATGTGGAGTGGCTTTATCGTCTGATTAAACAACCGTGGCGCTGGAAACGAATGATGTCGATACCGGTATTTGTGATGAAGGTAATCGGACAAAAGACAAAAGGGTAAAGTAAAGGAGTTTGTTATGAAGGTTCTTCACTTAAATGCGGGGGCTGAAACGGGCGGTGGAATGATACATATTCTCTCCCTGCTAGACCAATTAAACCGCGAAGAATTTATTTTAGGCGTATTTGAAGAAGGGGAAATGTCAAAGCGTGCCAGGGAAAAGGGGATCCAAGTTGAAGTATTTCAGCAAACATCCCGATATGACTTGTCCATTTTAAAAAGAATCATCGATTATATAAAATTGAACAGCATCGATATTGTCCATACACATGGGCCCAGGGCGAATTTATATGCTGTTCTGTTAAAGCCTTTTACGAGCTGTAAGTGGGTGACAACCATCCATAGTGATCCTCGTGATGATTTTTTAAATGGCGGCTTCAAGGGGACTGTGTTTACAAAGCTAAATTTCTTTTCATATAAAAGGATGGATCACTTTTTTGCGATATCAAACCGATTTAAGGACATGCTCGTTGAATTCGGAATCAAAGAAAATTCAATTACGACTATTTATAATGGAATAAGCTTTACTGAACCAAAGTTTGAACGAGTGACAAGGGAAGAATTAGGTCTCACCAAGAATGATTTTGTCATCATCATGATTGCTCGCCTACATCCAGTTAAAGGACATACGATTGCATTTGAAGCAGTTAAAGAACTCAAACGTGATCATCCAAATGTGAGGTTAGTGCTTGTTGGGGATGGACCAATCCGACAGGAATTAGAACAAAAAACAGCAGAATTAGGGATAGAAAATGAAGTCAAGTTTTTGGGCCATAAGGAAAATATTCATGGGTTATTACTGAATGCCGATGCCGAAATACTTGTATCCTTTAGCGAAAGCTTTCCATTGGTTATTCTTGAAGCAGCTAGAGCACACGTCCCAGTCATTTCAACCGATGTTGGTGGGGTGAAGGATTTGATTTCAGATCATAGCTTAGGCAGGGTTATTCCTTCAAACGATGTCCAAGCCTTAGTTTGGGCATTAAAGGAATATATGTCATTACAAGAATCAAATCAACTACATGAAATTGCCGAAAAACTTTATGAAAAAGCATCAACCAAGTACTCAATCGAAAACTTTAGCCAAAGCGTTTACAATGCTTACAAAACAATCTTATAAAATAATTGCGGGTAAATCCTAAGGATTTCTCGCATTTTTTTAAATTTATTTAGGAAAAGACAACAATATGGACTTTGTAAAGGGTAAGTAATATTTGTTAAATGGATTTTATGTAAAAAAAACTTTAGTTCTTGTAACCAAATCCGATCTACATACGTCTATATTCTTGGAATCTATTATTATCGTAATGTAAAATAAATCATGTTATACAATTTCGATAGATTGTGATATAATCCACTTTGAGTGTTTTACCTTATGGACAAAATCTTTACAATGAAATCGAATAAATTTTACAAAAGATATTTAGAAAAGAGATAAAATGGTTAAAGTAAGGATGAGGAGGATAATATTCTATGCTATATATCATTTCGTTGGTCTGTTTCATTGCTTCTATCCTCATAACCCCATTTGTTATCAAGCTTGCAATTAAAATTGGGGCGACAGATCAACCGAATCAACGAAAAGTACATCAAAAAGTAATGCCTCGACTTGGAGGATTAGCAATATTTATTAGTTTTGTCATTGGATTTTTAATCTTACAGCCCGAAAGTGAATTTAAATGGCCAATCTTAATAGGCAGTTTTATTATTATTATAACTGGGATATTAGATGACTTGTTTGAGTTATCTGCAAAGTGGAAGTTATTTGGTCAGATATTAGCTGCATTTGTTGTTATTTTTAACGGTGTAGATCTTGAAATGGTCAACTTGCCATTCGGTGCCGGACAGCTTGAGCTTGGATATTTGACAATCCCACTCACTATTATCTGGATAGTAGGAATTACGAATGCCATTAATTTAATTGATGGTCTAGATGGGTTGGCTGCTGGTGTATCTTCAATTGCACTTATGACACTTTCTGGAATGGCCATTATTAAAGGCGACGTGTTTGTTGTAAGTATTGGCGTTCTTTTGTTATTTAGTACATTAGGCTTTTTAATTTATAATTTTCACCCAGCAAAGATTTTCATGGGAGATACTGGGGCCTTATTCTTAGGTTATATGATTGCCGTCCTATCCTTATTAGGATTCAAAAACGTAACCTTAATTTCATTCATTGTACCGGTTATTATTTTAGGCGTTCCAATTTCCGATACATTCTTTGCGATTATACGCCGACTTGTTAACAAACAGCCATTATCGGCTCCTGATAAATCACATCTTCACCACTGCTTATTACGGTTAGGCTATAGCCATCGTACAACAGTGTTAATGATTTACGGTATGAGTGCGATTTTTGGTCTTGCTGCGGTGGTGTTCTCACAAGCCACTGTATGGGGTTCACTTGTTGTGATTGTCGTATTACTAATTGCAATAGAGCTGATTGTAGAAAAAATAGGTCTTGTTGGAAAAGAGTATCGTCCACTTTTAAATATGGTCAGTGTGTTTAAAGTTCAACAAAGAATGAAATAAAAGAAGTAAGAAGGCTGTCTGCAAAAGTCGTTATTCATGACTTAGCAGTCAGCCTTTTTTGTAGACCCATAGCACAAAAAAAGCAAGAATGCATGACACATTCTTGCTTTTTTTTAATTTGTTTTAAACGTTAAATCATCATCTTTAATGGAATCCGAACTATCATCAATACGCTGTCCAGTTGCAGTGATTTCTAAATGCTCCTTTAATGATTGCGACAGAAGCTTTAATTTGTTTTTATCAAGCCTATAATAGTAGCCGTGGTCCGACCACCAATCACTGCCTTCTAATACTAATGATTCGATTTGCAGCTGTTGTCCTGATGCTGCGTAATCATACAAGCCAAGCATTTCTCCAAATGAAAGGTTTGTGGCAATGTTATTTCCTAAAGCATCAATTACACTTCCATATTTTGTGATTGATCCAACTGAAATAGCTTTATCAATTATTGCCTTAACGACCAATTGCTGTCTTTTACCACGTTCAATATCACTATCAATTTTTCTTGTTCGTGCTAAGGCTAGTGCTTGTTCACCATTTAAATGCTGGAACCCTTTTTCTAAATGAATTGCATCTGCTCGGTCCTTACTGTCTTGTTCAGAGAAGGAAACAGGAACATCAACTTCAATCCCATCAAGTGCTTCAACAACATCAATAAAAGCTTCAAAGTTCATTTTTACAAAATAATCAACGGGTATATCGAATAATTCCTCAACAGTTTTTATTGTACCTTCGTCCCCATAATAATGGGCATGGTTTATTTTATCTTCTTTCTTTTTATCTGGAATATAAACAAGTGAGTCACGTGGAATACTTACCATTTTAACTGATTTATCTTTTTCATTAAGTGTTGCAAGGATTAAGGCATCGGTACGTGTTGCCGTTCCCATATTACGAGTTTCACTATCATCAATTCCCATGAATAGAATTGAAATGTTATCATGTTTCGGATCAACAGGTTCAACACGCTTTTCTGATTTTTCTCCTCTGCTTAATTCAGTCTTCGAATCAGCAACCGCATTGGAAGCTTTGTTTACAAGGTAACCGCCATATAAAGCCACACCTGCTACAATTATCAATAACGGCATAAAAATATACAAAAACATTCTTTTTTTACGTTTCTTTTTCTTTAAATGATATCGATTATTTGCCATTTTTTTGCTCCTCTAATGTAATTAAATTACGTCTTTTTCTAAATATGTCGTATCCCCTAATGAAATTTGACTCTGTCCATTCGTTAGCTCGGTCATCCATTCGGTGAATTGTGGGGTTTGGTTTTCTTCTACATAGGTTTCTATTTCTACAACATCAATATACTTGATTTCTTTAATTTGGTAAATAGAAGAGCGAAGTTCGTTCTCTACTTTGCCAAGCCAGGTATAATCAATTTTTGTATGCATCACTCTCATGAGTTTGCGTTCGACAATACCGGTTGCATGAAGGCCTTCCGAGGTTGATTTGCCGTAAGCACGGATAAGTCCCCCTGCACCTAATTTTATTCCTCCAAAGTACCTAGTTATGACAACAACTGTGTCTTTAAGGTGTTTTTTCTTTAAAACTTCAAGAATTGGTACTCCGGCAGTTCCGCTTGGTTCACCGTCATCGTTAGCTTTTTGGATTTGATCGTTTTCTCCGATGAGATATGCGGAACAATTGTGGGTTGCGTCCCAGTTTTGCTTTTTTATTTTTTGAATGAATTCCTGCGCTTCCTCTTCGGTTGTAGCGCGGTCAATATATGCGATAAAGCGTGATTTTTGAATATTTATTTCATGCTCGCCATACCCTTTTACTGTATAATAGGAATGAAGCATTACGTAATACCTCCTAACGGGGCTCTTACGAAAAGGCTAGTGCGACTAAAATCGACACTGACCGACTTTTTCTATAAAAATTTTTGCCCATTCTTCTATTATAAAACGACATAATTTTTACATCAATGGTTTGTTTTTGGCATGGGTGGATGTAATACAAATGTAAACGAGATGAAACGCTATAAAAAACAAATCAGTATATAATTTAGATGGAGGTGGAGGTATGGCCACCAAAGGGCTTGATAGTAAAGTTCTTGATTCAATACTGGAAAAAATGGTGCACACCGTTGATCATAGCAAAGAAGAGATTTTCCGAATTGGTGAGCAATCTCGCAATGAATTTGTAACCTTGACGGATGAATTAAAGGATATTAAGGAACGAGTTGGAACGATTATCGATGAGGTGGATAAGCTAGAAACTCACTCACGTTTTGCTCGGAAACGCCTATCTGAGGTAAGTGGTCATTTCAACAAGTATTCTGAGGTAGAAATTCGGAATGCGTATGAGAAGGCTCATGATTTGCAAATGCAATTGACCGTTATACGGCAGGAGGAAAAGCAGCTCCGTGAACGTCGTGATGAGCTGGAAAGACGTTTAGTCGGTTTACATGAAACGATAGAACGTGCAGACCATCTTGTTGGTCAAATTTCTGTTGTTCTCAATTATTTAAATAGTGATTTTAAGATGGTAGGGGAAATTTTAGAGGACGCCAAGCAAAAGCAGGAGTTTGGTCTTAAAATCATTGAGGCACAGGAAGAGGAGCGTCGGAAGCTTTCTCGTGAAATACATGATGGCCCAGCCCAGATGCTTGCGAATGTGATGCTGCGCTCGCAAATTATCGATAAGGTCTACCGAGAAAGTCCGGATCAGGGTGTGAAGGAAATTCATGATTTGCGGATAATGGTGCGTTCGGCGCTATATGAGGTCCGTCGGATCATTTATGACCTACGTCCGATGGCATTGGATGATCTTGGATTGGTTCCGACCCTCAAAAAGTACCTATCTACGATCGAAGAATATAATGGCGACACTACGATTTCGTTTACGTTTATTGGATCGGAGCAAAGAATCCCGTCAAAATTTGAGGTGGCTTTATTCCGTTTGGTACAAGAAGCGGTCCAAAATGCGTTGAAGCATGCGGAAGCGCGAGAAATCGCCGTTAAGCTTGAGATAAGTAGAAATCATGTAACAGTTATCGTGAAAGACAATGGAAAAGGCTTTGATATCAGAGAGAAGAAAAAAGACTCGTTCGGATTAATTGGAATGCGTGAACGAGTGGATTTACTTGATGGTCATTTAACGATTGATTCAAGTGTTGGTGCCGGAACGATTGTAATGATTCAGGTACCGTTTGAGGTTTGAATTGATTCAATGATCAAAGACTAAGAACGCCACATCCTGTAGCGACGTCTTTGTGACCCACATCGTGTGGGCCTCCTTTTCTATATGTGAGAATATTTCGGTTATTCGATGATACGTTACAAGAAATGGTCTACCTACTATATGCTGCTTATTAATATAAGAATTCACCTAGGAAATGTAAGAATATTTGTCCGTTAATACTGCTTAAGGAGTATTGACCGAAATTGCCTCGATTGTCAAAATGAAAGGGGGAGGCGTTATTCATGAAAACAAGCATAGTTATTATTGATGATCACCAATTATTTCGCGAGGGTGTAAAACGAATATTAGATTTTGAACCAACCTTTCAAGTTGTAGCAGAGGGTGACGATGGGGAACAGGCGGTGGCGCTGATTGAGCGGCATAATCCTGATGTTGTCATCATGGATATTAACATGCCACACTTGAACGGAATTGAAGCAACAAAACAATTAATTGACACATACCCTGATACGAAGGTTATTATTTTATCGATCCACGATGATGAAAGCTATGTGACGCATGCCCTTAAAACTGGCGCAACTGGTTATTTATTAAAGGAAATGGATGCGGACTCGTTAGTCGAAGCGGTTAAAGTCGTAGCAGAAGGTGGATCATACTTGCATCCAAGAGTTACACATAATTTAGTTAAGGAATTCCGTCGACTTGCCGTCGCAAGTGGCCAATCCGTTTCATCGCATTCCCAGATAGCAGTGGAGGTTCGCCGTCCGCTACATCTGTTAACAAGACGTGAATGCGAGGTTCTTCAATTATTAACTGATGGACGAAGCAACCGCGGCATTGGTGACGACCTATATATTAGTGAAAAAACGGTTAAAAACCACGTAAGCAATATTTTGCAAAAAATGAATGTAAACGATCGAACCCAGGCTGTTGTTGTTGCGATTAAGAATGGCTGGGTTGAGGTTAGATAATTTAATAGATTGGTAGAAGGCTGAGCTCTTAGGTAGGGGCTTGGCTTTTTTTATGGGACCTGTCCCTCTGTCCCACATAAACAAGTGACATCCCCGTCTATTTCATTTAAAATGGAAATTACAAAGAATCAGGACAGGATGGTAAAAAATATGAAAACGGCGATTGTAACTGATAGTACAGCTTACATACCAAAGGAAATTCGTGAAAAACTTAATATACATATGATTCCGCTAAGTGTTGTATTCGGCGAAGAAACCTACCGGGAGGAAGTCGATATTACGGCAGAAGCATTCTACGAGGAGCTTAAGGCTCGTAAGGATTTGCCAACAACTTCACAGCCACCGATTGGAGAGTTTGTTGAGCTTTTTGAAAAGCTAGGTCAGGAATACGATGCTGTCATTAGTATTCACTTGTCCAGTGGAATTAGCGGGACCTATCAGGGGGCCGTGTCTGCTGGTGATATGGTGGAGGGTGTGAAGGTTTATCCGTTCGACTCCGAAATCAGCTGTATTGTGCAGGGCTTTTATGCGCTTGAGGCGGCGGAAATGGCGAAGGCTGGAAAACCGGTTGAAGAGATTATGGCAAGGCTCGAAGAAATGAAACTTTCGATGAAAGCGTATTTTATGGTGGATGATTTAACGAACCTGCAGCGTGGTGGTCGCTTGAGCGGTGCCGCGGCTTTTGTCGGTAGTCTGTTACAGGTGAAGCCAATTCTATGCTTCGAGAATAAAGTGATTGTTCCTTTTGAAAAAATCCGGACGCGCAAAAAAGCGCTGAACCGAGTGTTTGAGTTATTTGAGGAGGTTGCTGGTCAAGGTGTGCCAATGCGAGCAGCGCTGATTCATGGAAACATCGAGGAAGAAGCAATTGAAATGAAGGCTGAACTAGAAAAGAAGTACCCGCATGTCGAATTTTTGTTAAGCTATTTCGGACCTGTGATTGGAACACATCTCGGTGAAGGTGCGATTGGGCTAGGTTGGTATAAGAAATAATATTGAAGCGCCGTGCCAGGGTGCGGCGCTGAATTTTTGAAAAAAAAAAGAAATTAGGAGCGGCTCCTAATTTTTTAATAATTGATCTTTTTTAGCGGCTTTTTCTTTATTTTCTTCTACAGGAACTTTTCTATACTCATAGCTGCTGTACAGGCTAAGTACAACAAAATAGAGTAATAACAGAACAGTCCATGTAGAGGACGTAATTTGAATTTTCTCCTGAAATAAAACTGCCATTGCTCCTATGAGTAGAATCGATCCGATGCAAAGCAACAACCCATGCTTTATAACCCATTTCATCATTTCAATCCCTACCTTTCACTATTTAATCTCCCCAATAATTGGATTATTAAACATGAAAGAAGATAGTTTGTTTGAATTAAATTTTTTTATTTACAATTTGGAAAAATCGGAGGTCCTATATGAAATTTTTACTAGAAAACGAAATATTAATCCCCGAAAGATTATTGGACAAGCACGGTGCCAAACAAATAAGCGATTATGAATCCGGATATCCTCAACCACTGAATCCCACATTCGAGTACTCCACTGAACTTCAACATTTACTCTACGGCAAGCAACTCCTACATGAAGAAATTCCATTTTCCCTTGAAGTCATACATCATCACTATTTAAATGGTTATTTACAATATCGAAAATCCATCGCGAAAACGAATGATGGTTATGCTTGTGTTCGGTGTGGAAACTCAGATCAAAAGCTTTTTGCTTCATTTGATTGTGCAAGGTGTAAGCAGCAATGCACGTATTGCAGGAAGTGCATCAACATGGGACGGATGAGTGAGTGTACGGTTTTGGTAAGTTGGACCGGGCCAAGTCCAAGAGTTGAAATTCTCGACAAGTCACTTGTATGGGAAGGAACACTTTCTCCGGGACAACAAAAGGCTTCAACAGAGCTTGTAAAAGCAGTGAAGGCAAATCATCAGTTGCTAGTTTGGGCTGTGTGCGGAGCGGGAAAAACGGAAATACTGTTCGAAGGGATAGAAGTGGCAATTCAGGCCGGTAAAAAGGTTTGCCTCGCAACACCTCGAACAGATGTGGTGATTGAGCTGGCACCGAGGATAAAATCGGCATTCCCCGAAGTCGACGTCATCGCCTTGTACGGAGGAAGCGAAGACCGCAACAAGACTGCGCCCATTACACTTTCCACTACTCACCAGTTACTTCGTTTTTACAAAGCCTTTGACATGATCATTATCGATGAGGTCGACGCTTTTCCGTATTCAGTTGAGCCAATGCTGCAATATGCAGTCAACCAATCGAAAAAGGATATCTCTTCAACTATTTACCTTACCGCAACACCGAATCAAACGTGGAAAAATGAAATTGCTGCTGGTAAAAGAAAGGCAGTCACGATTCCGGCAAGGTACCATCGTCATGAATTACCAGTCCCGGAATTTATTTGGTGCGGGAACTGGGAGAAGATATTGAAAAAGAAGAGGATTCCAGGGAATGTAATGGTGTGGATTAAGAGGCACCTTGAAATCGGTAAGCAAGCTTTTTTATTCGTTCCGCGCATCACCTATTTAGAAAAAGTCGTTGAAATCCTACAAGCCTTAGATTCCCGAATCGAAGGCGTTCATGCCGAGGACCCAAATCGAAAAGACAAAGTCGCACGTTTCCGCTCAGGTGAAATACCCATCCTCGTCACAACAACAATTTTAGAAAGAGGCGTTACAGTGCCTAATATTGACGTCGCTGTCTTAGGCGCGGAGGATAAAATTTTTACAGAGAGTGCCTTGGTACAGATTTCGGGTCGTGTTGGTCGAAGTGCCCGATTTCCGACCGGCGAGATTTTATTTTTTCATTACGGCAGAACAAGGGAAATGCTCAAGGCGAAACAGCATATCGAAAATATGAACAAAGAAGCTTTCCAAAACGGTTTCATTGATTGATTACGCAGCACATTTTTATTATGATTATGGGTAACGGACAAAGAACGGATTAGGTGGTGATTGCTAGTGAAAAAGGTTGTTTATACGATTGCACTATTACTTATCATCTGCGGTGTTTCATTGACAGGTTATTCGGTTTTTCAAATTTGGGATTCAAACCAGGCACAAAAAGAGGCGTTGGTTCAGGCAGAGGAACTCATTTTCACACCTCCGACAGAGGAAGCAGAAAAGGAAATTGTTATTCCAACCTTTGAAAAAGGCGATACAATGGGTGTTTTAGAGGTTCCGAAGCTTGGTGAGAAGATGCCAATCATCGAAGGAACGGATGAAAAGGAACTTGCAAAAGGTGTTGGCCATTACCTCGGCACCGCGCTACCAACTCAAAACGATCAAATCGTTCTATCAGGCCACCGCGATACCCTTTTTAGACGATTTGACGAGCTCGAGATTGGTGACACTTTTGTAATTAAATTAGAATACGGTGACTTCACTTATGAAATTGTCGATACGAAGATTGTGGATGCGGACGATCGGACCATCATCAAATCAACAGCACCAAACGAGGAGCTAATTGTGACAACATGTTATCCATTCGGATATCTAGGTGACGCACCGTATCGTTACATTTTTTACGGGAAAAAGGTAGATTAAATTAGAACCCCTAAGTTGTAATACGGCTAAGGGGTTTTTATATACTACAAAAGTACTACCTTGTATAGGTTAAAAGGGGAATTACAAAATAAATTCAATTCAATTATTGTTTAAGATGGGAGCTAAACAAAACTATTTCCAATTAATGTTTATTGTGTGATAATAAAAAAAATAGAGAGAATGGAGAGGTTCGTGTGAAGGTTTTTAATGCAATGGAGCCACTTGTTGCTGAAGCAATCAATGAAAACTGGTCTGAATACAACTTGCCTTGTAAATGTGAACAGTGTAAAAATGATGTATTTGCCCTCACATTAAATAATCTACCACCACGTTATGTATCAAAGGATAATGGAGTAGCGTATGTTCGCGCTCAATATTTTAATAAACAAATGATGGCCAACATCTACGTCAAAATCGCAGAGGCTGTAAACATCGTCGCGAAAAACCCTCAGTGCGACAATTTGAAAAGGAGCTGAGCCATGTCTACATGCATTCTTTGTCACAATTATTTTGAAGAAGTGGATTCCTGGTCGACACTGTTTTCGTTGGTCGAACCAGATCCACTTTGTTCTACCTGCAGTGAAAAATTTGAAAAGGTTGACGGTGAACTTTGTGAAACTTGCGGAAGACCTTTTTCGGATCTGTCTGATGAGTATCGTGAAGGAAACCACTGCTATGACTGTGTTCGATGGGAAAAGGACCCTCACTGGCAAGGCGTGCTCACAAAGAACCGGTCGATTTACCTTTATAATGACTTTGCAAAAGATGTTATCTCCCTCTACAAATTCCGCGGTGACTACGCCATCTCTTTTATTTTTAAAACACCTCTGAAAAAAGCATTCAAAATTCATTTTAATCCTTCCTATTTAGTAGTCCCTATTCCATTAAGCGATAAGCGTTTATATGAGCGCGGGTTTAACCAGGCAAAGGCGCTCGCGGAATTATTGGATGTACCAGTGCATGGAGTGTTAGATCGCGCGCATTTGGAAAAACAATCGAAAAAGAGCCGTGATGAACGGATATCGGGTGAAAATGTGTTTCGAGTGACTGATGTGGTTCAGGATAAGAGTATATTATTGGTTGATGATATTTATACGACGGGATCGACATTGAGACAAGCAGGCTTCGTACTGTTAAAGGCAGGGGCAAAATCGGTATCGTCGCTGACGTTGATGAGGGGGTGAAGAATACTATTGTTTAAGGAAAATGTTATAATAATTTCAACCAAATCAAGGAGTGTTTTTAAATGAAGCCACTTAAAATTGAGGATCAGGAATTAAAAGATGCCATCTCATCAGGAAAATATTATTTAGAAGTTGGAAAACGAAAATTTATGTTATTTGAAGTAGAGGAAGTAAATGAATCAAATGTTTATCATGTAACTGACGAAGAAGATAAAAAACATTTATTAAAAGCACTAAATGAAGACAATCCAATTTTGACTAATGAAGAAGTTAGAAGATTGTTGGAGGATAAATTTAAATGATGGAAATTTATTGGAGGAATTCAGCATTACAATCATTAATTCAATTAGATGAGTGGCGATTAACAGTGGATTCCGAAGATAGGAAAGCTCCTGCAAAAAAATATTTACAGTTACTTTAGTGAACAGGACTTTTCATTCTATATCCCTGGGAAGATAGTATTTATTGATGGAATGCCTGTTGAACTTAGGATGGTAATATTATCAGTTGGTAGGTCCGAACCATATAAAGTATTTTATCGACTGAGTTCTGGATATGTAGAAATATTCTTTGTAAAACACCCACGTCAAAAACCCCTAATATAAGTCTTCATATGTAACCCCGTTATATTTATTTTCAGCTCCTTTTGATGTATTTTTCAAAAATCTGTCACTACAAACTCGCCCGAAAAAACCGATATAATAGATAGAAATAAGGTGTTTGAGGAGAGAATCAATATGGCAGAATTAATGAATTGTCCAAATTGCGGGGGTCTTTTTGTAAAAACGAATCTACGTGATGTATGTGAAAAGTGCTATAAGGAAGAAAACCAAGCGTTTGAAACCGTTTATAAATTTATTCGAAAAAGAGAAAATCGTACAGCGACGATTTTTGAGGCTTCTGAAGGAACAGGCGTTGATGAGGAATTAATCATCAAATTTATTCGGACTGGGAAGTTAAAACTAGCCCAATTCCCAAACCTTGGATATCCATGTCAAAAATGTCGTACTATAATCCGTGAAGGGATTTTATGCGATGACTGTTCAAAAGAACTTCGTAGTGAATTATCAACTTTTGAACAGGAAGAGGAGAGGAAGAAAGAGATACGTGAACGTGAAAAAAGAACGTATTTTGCAGATTAAAATTTCTAAACATTTTCATGCTCTTACCGATATAAAAGACAAAGACATGAAGTTCGGATAGAAAGCGAGGTTATACGATGAAAATTAATCAATTTGGACCGGTTGGAATGAATCCATATAAAAAGCAAATGAACAAGATGGCTGCATCAGAAAAGCCAACTCAGGCAGATAAGGTTGAAATTTCTTCGGCTGCGAAACAACTACAAGAAACTTCACCAATCACGGTTGCACGTCAGGAAAAGGTTGAAGCTCTAAAACAGAAGGTTCAAAACGGAACCTACATGGTGAATACAGAAGACGTGGCGAAAAGCGTATACGACTTTTATTTTAAAAAATAATGTAAGAATGGAGGGTCATTATGTCAGCCGAAAACTTAGTCGTGTTGCTCAAAAAAATACTTACTTTACATCAAAATTTACTTAAGCTTTCAGAGCGCAAAACAGACATCTTGAAAAAAGGCGACGTCGATGCCCTCAACGAACTGATGAAAGAAGAACAGAAATACATTTTAGCGATCAGACAATTGGATAATGAACGGATTGTAATTGTTGATAAACTACTTGGGCCGATCGAGGACAAGACGTTAACGCAATGTATTGAAAGAACGGCCGAGCCAATGCGTTCGGCGCTTATGGGCTTACATGAAGACTTAGTAAAAGTGACTCACGATTTAAAGGTAGCAAACGATTTAAATCAACAGCTCACGCATCAGTCTTTACAGTACGTAAATATGTCATTGGACATGCTTATTCCACAAGAACAAAACGTTAACTACGGAAACCCAGCGGGAACAAAAGAGAAAAAGCAAACACGCTCAATGTTTGATTCAAAAGCATAAACGGAGGATGGAAAAATGGTATCAACATTTCATGGCTTAGAAACAGCACGTCGGGGTATGGTCACCCAGCAAAGTGCGCTATATACAACGGGACATAACATCGCAAATGCGAATACACCTGGATACACAAGGCAGCGCGTTAATTTCACCCAGACAAATCCATACCCATCTCCTGGTTTAAATACAGCAAAAATTCCTGGGCAGGTTGGAACAGGTGTTGAGGCTGGAACGATTCAACGTGTGCGTGAAAGCTTTTTAGATCTACAATTTAGAGGCGAAAATACTAAAAACGGATATTGGGAAGCACGTACTAATGCAATCTCAAAAATGGAAGATATCCTAAATGAACCGAGTGAAACGGGATTAGCAAAAACAATGGATCAATTTTGGCAATCACTTCAGGATCTAAGCGTGAACCCAGAAAACAAAGGGGCAAGAGCGGTTGTTGCACAGCGTGGCATTGCTGTTGCGGATACATTTCATTATCTTCACGATTCAATTAAGGGTATCAAACAGGATTTAGGAAACGAACTAAGTGTATCATTAAAAAATGTGAATACCATACTTGAAAAAATTGCTGCTCTTAATAGTCAAATTTCAGAAATTGAGCCTGTCGGTTATGTACCAAATGACCTTTATGATCAAAGAGATATGTTAGTAGATGAGCTTTCAAAATTTGTTGAAATAAAAGTAGAAAAGAGAGCGACAGGTGGAAATGCATTAGATATATCTGAAGGAATTTACGATATTAAACTATCTAGCGGTGAAACACTAGTTAGTGGTTCTACGTTTAATAGATTAGCAGTTAGTCCAAATAATGGAAGCAGTGATCCAACAATTCCAGGGGATGTCATTCAGAAAATTAATATTGTATCAAGTACTGGAACAACTGAAATCAATGCTTACGAATTGGCTTCAGGGAAAATTAAAGCACTTGTCGAGTCATACGGATATGAAGATGGAAGTGGGGATACGAAGGGGCTTTACCCTCAAATGCTAGATGATCTAGACAAAATGGCTTATACATTTATAAAGGAATTTAACGCTCAGCATCAACAAGGCTGGTCCCTTGATCGTAATGGAACGAATTCTAGTCAAACAGGTATCAATTTCTTTGAACCAGTAACTGATTATAAAGGTGCAGCTAAAGCAATAGCGGTTAATCAACAGATTCTTAATAACAATGATTTAATTGCTGCTTCAAGTGAAGCAAACGTATCTGGAAATGGTATGAATGCAATTAACCTGGCCGGTGTAAAACAAGCATCATTATCTGCATCGCCATCTGCTGGTTCAAATGGTTTTGTTTCTGAAGGAACAATTGAAACCTTCTATCAAGGATTAATTGGAGATTTAGGCGTTAAAGGTCAACATGCAAGACAAATGGAAACAAACAGTGCAATCTTGAAAGATACAGTCGAGAAAAATCGTCGATCAGTTTCCTCTGTTTCTTTAGATGAAGAAATGACAAATATGATTACATTCCAACACGCTTACAATGCAGCAGCAAGGCAAATTACAGTGATCGATGAAATGCTAGATAAAATTATTAATGGTATGGGTGTTGTAGGAAGGTAGGTGTTAAATAATGCGAGTTACACAATCAATGCTTTCAAATAATATGCTACGACATTTGTCCGGAAGCTATTCAAAAATGGGGAAAATCCAAGAGCAGCTTATGACAGGAAAAAAAATCAATCGTCCTTCAGATGATCCTGTTGTAGCTATGAAGGGTATTGCGTATCGAACAAATCTGGATAAAGTTCAACAATTTCAACGGAATATGGGTGAGGTTCACAACTGGTTAGATACAACAGATGAGACGCTGAATCAAGTTACTAGTGCCATGCATCGTGTTTCAGAGTTGTTAGTACAAGCATCTACTGATACACTTACGCCGAATGATCGTGAGAAAATTGCTGTAGAAATGGAACAAATCCAAAAGCAGATTGTTGATTTCGCGAATACAAAGCTAGGAGACAAGTATTTATTTAGTGGAACAAATACATTACAACCATTATTTACTGGATACCCTACAACGGGTAATCTGAATGTTAATCCTAATGCCAATAGCAATAAAGTTGAAATTGAAGTTTTTAATGGAATTACTCTTGATGTAAATGTAGATGGAAAAACATTTTTTGCTAATTCTACAAATGGTGTTGTTGCAAAGCTTGGTGAGATTGTTGGAACATTGAAAGATCCAGCTAAAAGTGGGGCAGATCTTACTGGGTATTTATCAGATATTGAAACTCAAATGGATAATTTGTTACTTCTTCGTGCCGAAATAGGTGCAAAACAAAACCGCGCAGAGATGATGGAGTATCGGTTAGATAGTCAAGAAATAACTGCTACAAAACTTATGTCGGAAAATGAAGATGCAGATATTGAAAAAATAATTACAGAGTTAACAACACAGGAGAGTCTTCATCGGGCTGCACTTAGTGTAGGTGCAAGAATCATTCAACCATCTTTAATAGATTTTTTAAGATAAGCTATCTTTTTTAGATAGCTTTTTTACTAGGAGTGTATAAAGCATGATACTTCCGCAAATAAGACTAGAAAGTAAACAAGCACAAATTGGAATCGAAACGACTAGTGCAAGAACAGAAACTGAACAACCAAAGGCTGAATTATCGATCCAACAACCAAAGGCAGATATATCGATGGAAACAACTCCGCCTAAATTAACAATTGACCAAACAGAAGCATGGGCTGATATGGGCTTAAAGAATATCCTCCGAAGTATCGAGGAATTAGCTCAGAAGGGGAAAGAGGATACACTCGTCGGAATAGCAAGAAGAGTTCAACAAGGAACTGAATTAATGGAAATTGAAAATGGTGGAAATCCATTAGTAAGACAAGCACAAGAAAATGGTCAAAAGCCCATGAAGGAATTTAACATTGGCTTCATCCCATCCTTTGGAAGTGTGAAGATTCATTATGAACCCGGTAAAGTGGATATTAAGGCAACACCACATAAACCTATTATTGATGTTCAAGTGAATAAGCCAATTGTTGATTATTTTCATGGTAAGGTCGATACTTATCTAAGGCAAAGAAATGAGTTGAAGATTGATTTTGAATACATAGATACAAAGGCATAAACAGGAAAAGGATGGTAACTAATGGTCATTCAAACAAAGTACCATGGAGAAATTGAGGTACACGAAAATGAGATAATCCAGTTTCAAAGTGGTTTACCTGGGTTTCTAGAGGAGAAGCAATTCGTATTGTTGACAATCGATAAAGAATCACCTTTCTTGATTTTACAATCGATACAAACAGAAGAATTAGGGTTTGTAGTTGTAAATCCGTTTCTTTTTATACGTGATTATGGATTTAAATTGTCTGAAGGAGAAAAAGAAATATTAAAGATAGAAACTGAAAGTGACATACAAATATATTCGATTTTAACGATAAAGGAACCATTTGAAGAATCAACGGCAAATTTACAAGGTCCTATCATTCTTAATGGAGTCAAACAGATTGCAAAGCAAGTGATATTAAGTCATTCGCCATATACAACTAGGCATAAACTCTTTGCTGAAACAACAATTAAATAGGGAGGTGGAAGTATGCTTGTTTTAACAAGAAAAGTCAATGAAGCCATTCAGATTGGCGATGATATAGAAATTACGATTCTTTCAGTTCAAGGTGATCAAATAAAACTAGGAATCAATGCCCCAAAACATGTTGACATACATCGGAAAGAAGTATATTTATCGATACAAGAATCAAACAATGAAGCTGCTTCTATCTCTACAACCTTATTAGAACAATTAAAAAATCAAAAATTCTAACCTTAAATGACAATGCTTAAGAATTTTTATGTGAAGAAAAGATAGGTCGAAAAGTTTTATTGAAAAATCATAAAAAATACAAAATACTATTAAACATTTACTAATCATGTCGATATAAGTAGTGTAAGGCAAAGAAAGCTAAAGGCGGCCGACTTTAGCACTATAATTACCACATGGATGTGGACAAACCCAATTTCAAGGAGGAAAATTAAAATGATTATCAATCACAATTTAAATGCAATGAACTCCCACCGTCAGATGGGCATGAATGTTAATGCTGGTGCAAAAGCGATGGAAAAGTTATCTTCAGGTCTTCGTATTAATCGCGCTGCTGATGATGCTGCTGGTCTTTCTATCTCTGAAAAAATGAGATCACAAATAAGAGGTTTAGATCAAGCTTCAAGAAATGCTCAGGATGGAATTTCTTTAATACAAACAGCTGAAGGTGCTATGAACGAAGTAAGTAGTATGCTTGTTAGAATGAAAGAATTGGCTGTACAAAAATCTACTGGTACTTATAACACAGCAGATAAAGCTAATATAGATGCAGAAATGGATGCTCTAAAAGCGGAAATTACCAATATTCAAACTTCTACTAAATTTAATGATTCAACTGTACTTAATGGTGGAACTCGTGATATTGCAATAAATCATGATGGTACTGTTAAGTTAACTGTTGCAGACGGAGACATATCTGCTGCTGTAGCATTAACTAATGCTTCAACTGGAGCTGATATTGATGCTGCTATTGATGCTGTGAATACTTCTAGATCAGCATTAGGTGCTCTTCAAAATAGGTTGGAAAGTACGGTAAGAAATGTAGATACAACTAAAGAAAACTTACAAGCTGCAGAATCTCGTATCCGTGATACGGATATGGCTAAGGAAATGATGGAGTTTACTAGAACAAACATCCTTAACCAGGCTTCTCAAGCTATGTTAGCTCAGGCGAACCAGCAACCACAAGCTGTATTGCAATTACTTCGTTAATTTTATTATTCAACTTAAGGGAGACTCTATTTTTAGAGTCTCTTTATTACTAAATCGTATGGGTGTGGTAACTTTTGGAGTCAATCTCTCTTTGTATGATAGTAAAAAATGAGGAAAAGGTAATTGCACGTTGTTTGGAAAGTGTAATTGGATTAGTAAATGAAATAATAGTAGTTGATACTGGATCAATGGATGAGACAAAGAATATTGCTCAACAGTTTGGTGCAAAAATTTATGATTTTAAATGGAATAATAATTTCTCTAATGCTAGAAATTATGCCTTGGAGCAATCTACATCTAGTTGGAATATAGTATTGGATGCTGATGAATATATTATAAACGATTGTAAAGAAGAACTACTTAAATTTATTAATAATGAAGTAGCAATAGGGAGAATTGAAATAAGGAGTAAATTTATTCAAAATAATGAAGTGAACTATGACAAGGCATTTGTTTCAAGAGTATTTCCAACTGGTCTTACTTACAATGGACGAATACACGAGCAGTTAGTTTCCAAACTACCTAGAAAAAATATTCCAATTGTAGTTGGGCATGACGGATATTATTTAACTGACAAGTCTAATCGTAATATTCCTTTATTGCTTCAAGAAGTAAAGTCGAAACCAAATGATCCATATTATTTATACCAACTAGCAAAAGAATATAGAGGTAATAAGAACTACGACTTGGCAAATCAGTGGTTTGAAAAGAGCTATGCCTTATTAAATGGCAATGAAATATACTACCCTAGTTTAGTTGTTATTTATCTTTATACTTTAAAGGAGGTTGCTGACCTTAATCTTGCAATAAAAATTATCAAAGACAATCAAACACGCCTAGTTCAACTGCCCGATTTTCACTTTATTCGAGCATTGTTATATATGGATCTGGTTTTAAGTGATACCAATAAGTATATTAATCTCTTTCCTGAAATTGAGAAATGTTATTTAAAATGTATCGAGCTAGGTGATAGTGAACACTATGATAGTGTTGTCGGAACTGGTAGTTTTGCTGCTTTATATAATTTAGGTACATTTTATGAAGTGACTGGTCAAATTAATAAAGCTAAAGAATGCTATAGTAGAGCATCAGAATATAATTATAAGCCTGCTATTAATCGATTAGATTCATTGTAATATATAATGAGTGCGGAGAATTGTTGGGGAATTACCTATAAGTATGTATAACTGATTACCATTTCCCACTTCTCAAGCTTATCCTGTTTAGTCTTGCTTATACTGATTAGTAAAGAAAAGACATAGACAATGGGGTGCTGCTGTATGAAACGTTTGAATGTCGTTAATTTCCATGAATGATCTCAGTCGATTTACGTTTGTATGAAAAATAAGAAACCCGGGCAAATATACTCTATCGAATTACATCTGTCCGTCTCGTAATGGAAGTCGCTGAGATTTGTAACTTGCACCGGCAGAAAGCCACTGAATACATCTTTCGTTTTAACGTAAATTTGGTAAGGGACGTCCTTGCTTTTTAACAGAAGAACAACAGATGGAGCTAAAGAAATTTTTTTCACTAGTTTCCCTTCCAAGCATGGATGGGAACGGATGTATCTTGGAATACACCGATTGTCCCTGAATACTTTCATCGCACCTATGACGTGCAAATGATTCAAACTGGTGTATTATGTATGTTTTGGTGTCTCTCTTATCGTTATACACGCCCTATTTATGTGTTAAAAAATGCGAATTCTAAAAAACAAAGCTTGTTTACTCATAAACTAGAATGGATAAAAAATGCCTATAATGAAAATACGATCCTCTTATTATCAGGAAGAGACACACATTCGAGCTTATCAAAGTCTGCATTTGACTTGGTCTCGGCCTGGAACGCAGCGAAAAATTCCTACCTATGGTCATCATGCTTCAATTGTGCTGCTCGAACGGTAGAAGTCGTTACTACCTTGACTTCTTAGCGGAGAAAGAAGCCTCTTTCATGTTTTTAAAACATCTCTTGAAAAGATAATTTTTGCTCACTTCATTCTTATTACCTATTTGAAATTATTCAATCCGTGACGATATAAAGAATATATATATTATATTAAGGCTAAGAGTTAAGAGTATAGTACTTACTATCCAGAGCCTGTAGAACATATAAGTAAAAGATATGGAGGATAAATGATGATTACTAATACAACCATAAGATTTTCAGGTTTAGCCTCTGGCTTGGACACAGAAAGTATGGTAAAGGAGTTAGTTAATGCTCAAAAGCATAGGTTAATTAAATTACAGCAAGCGAAAACGATGAATATGTGGAAAACAGATGCTTATCGAGAAATTAATAGTAAGCTTGCAAGCTTTCGATCTGCAACTGAGAATCTAAGACTTCAAACCCCATTTAATAAACAGACTGCAACAGTAACACAACCTGAAAAATTGGGAGCCACAGTTACAGGATTACCTTCTTCTTCAACTTACACCATAAGTGAAGCTTCTATGGCTAAAGAGGCTAGAGGTGCTTCTGCTAGTTTTAAATTAAACATTGCAGAGGGGGGAGCCCTGGATGAAAATATTTCTTTTGATCTTAATGGAACTCTTGTTACCATTGAAGCTACAGATACAATAGCAACTGCCATTACTAAAATCAATGATGCTGGTGCAGGGGTTACAGCCTCCTACTTTAAAGATGGAGGTTCATTAATTTTAACTAGTACGAATAAAGCAGCAACATCTGAGATCTCTATCACTAATTTAAAAGTAAATGGTGATACAGCTATTTCTGCTAATAAATTAGGGCTCATAAATGGGACAGTTAATGATAGTACAGATAGCTTTTCTTCAAATGGTGTATCTACAGCTAAAGGTTCTGATGCGGTTGCTGCGAAAGTCGTCATAAATGGATTGACTATCAATCCAATAGGGAACAGCTTTACCTTTGATGGAATTAAATTTGATTTGAAGGCAAATATCACAACTGATCAACCTGTGTCTGTTGAAACAAGAAAAGATACAACAGTTGTTTTTGACAGCATTAAAAATTTTGTGGATAAGTACAATGAGCTAATTGCGGAACTTAATGGAAAGATAGTAGAGAAACGCTACAGGGACTTTCCGCCTCTAACAGAAGAACAAAAAAATGAGATGACAGATCGGGAAATTGAGCTCTGGGAAGAAAAAGCTCAAAGCGGGATGTTAAATGGGGATCATACGGTTTCTAGGTTTCTCACGGATTTAAGATCTAGTTTAGGGACTGCTGTTGAAACAGGTGATGCAGGATTTCAGTTTTTATTTGATATTGGCATTACAACAAGTAAAGATTGGCGAGATAATGGCAAGCTAGTAATTGATGAAAAGAAGCTAAACGCAGCTCTAGAAAATAATATGGATAGTGTCATAAAGCTTTTTACTTCAAGTAGTTTGGAAACTGGCACGACTGTATCCAATGTCCAAAAGCATAATGAGAGCGGCTTAGGTATCAGATTATACGATCGGTTAAATTTTGGAATTTCTGAACTAAGTTCTAAGGCAGGTTCTCCTAATCATTCTATTGATGTAAATAGCATGCTGGCCAAAGAATTGAAAAATATTGAAAACGGCATATCTAGAGAAGAGGATCGTTTAGCTCGAGTTGAAGGCCGTTATTGGAGACAGTTCCAAGCAATGGAAGCGGCTTTGCAAAGAGCTAACTCTCAAAGTGGTTGGCTTATGCAACAATTCGGTGGAGGGATGTAAAAAAGCAAAGTGAGGGATATGAAACCCTTCACTTTGCTTTTTTTAGGAACTTAAAAAAACCGTCATATCAAAACCTTTTTAATTTAGGAACTTCTACTAAATGTAAATGAATTATTGCCGATATTAATAATAGATTTGGTTTGTTCAGTCGAAAGGGGAAGACTAGTATGGTAATTAAAGATATTTCCTTTAACTCTTCTGTTTTTAAGAACGCTGATATTTCAAGTAGAAATAATGAATTGATAATTGATCACATACAACCAAAAGAAAATAAACAACTAGAGAACAAAATACTAGTTTCAAAGGAAAGGCTTGAAGAGGTTGTGAATGTGATGAACGACTTTTTATCACCAACCACTACTTCGTTAAAGTTTGAATTACATGAGGAATTACAAAAATATTATGTGAAGATTATTGACACAAATACAAATGAGGTTATTCGGGAAATTCCATCAAAGAAATTGCTGGATATCTATGCTTCAATGACAAATTATTTGGGGCTCTTTTTTGATAATAAAGCTTAAAATTGATTTTCTAGTTTTCTTAGAGGTAAGAAGGAGTGGATGAAAAATGGCTGTGAATAATCCCTATCAAGCGTATCAAAAGAATTCAGTATCAACCGCATCGCCAGGCGAGTTAACGTTAATGCTCTATAACGGTTGTCTTAAATTTATTTCAATGGCCAGAGTTGCGATGGAAGAAAATAATATTAGTGGAAAAAATACAAATTTAATCAAGGCACAAAATATTATCCAAGAACTTATGGTTACATTGAATATGGATAATGAGATTTCAAAACAAATGATGGCAATGTATGATTATATTAAATCATGCCTAATTGAAGCTAACATAAACAATGATCTGCAAATATTAGAAGAAGCAGAGGGATATGTGAAGGAATTTAGAGACACATGGAAGCAAGTTATTCAAGTGAACCGTCAAAAGCAATTTCAAGGTGGACAAGCCTAGTGAACGCACTTTTGTCACTATACCATATAACAAAGGAATTACTGGAGTTAGTGGAACAACCGATTTCGAAAGAGAATCGAGATAGTATTATTGAAAAAATTACTTCTCTCTTAGACTTGAGGGACCGTACAATTAAAGAAATTTCTCCACCCTACACAGATGATGAAAACAAGGTAGGTACCGAAATCGTCCGTATGAACAAAATCATTGATTCCAAATTAGCAGAAATTAAACTCGAGATCCAGACGGATTTAGCCCAATTGAAAAAGAGTAAAGCTACTTCAAAAAAGTATGCTAACCCCTATCAAGTCGGGTCGGCAGATGGAATGTTTTTTGATAAAAGAAAATAGCGTTGATACCGAGTAGTGCAAATGCTACTCGGTTTATTTTATTAGATTTTTCTGTAAAATAAGGATAAATTGACTATAAATAGTAAAATAGACCTTTTCAAAAGAGTAGTATAATAGTATGATAGTAGGTAATGAATAACAAAAAACCAAAGTGAAAAAGGCAAACTATGGGAAATCATAGGACGCAAAGCCAAGGGCCTTACCCACAATAAGTGGATGGTAGCCGGTTGCCACAAGGACTCATAGTCTATCTACCTATGAACCTTGTATGAGGTTCTTTTTCTTTTGGCTTTTTTTAGAAAGGTAGGACTAAAGAATGAAGAAAATTTTAAAAAGAAATGTTACTTTTTTCGCGTTGCTTTTAATGGTTGTTCAATTGTTCTTCCCATTTGGCAATGCACTTGCAAGTGGTAGTATGCTGCCACCAAGCGATATTTCATATCAGGAGGTAACTCCAGATGATATTAAACTCAGTTGGAATTCTGTATATGGCGCAACAGGATACAATATCTACGAAATTACTGAGGGTCGACTCGTTTTACAAGAGAAGGTAAATTCTAATAGCTTTTTAATAAATAATCTTCCTGAGGGTACTTATACCTATGTCATATCGACATTAACTTCGGAAGGTGAGTCTGGACCAAGTGCTCCTATCAGTTTTACTGTTACATATCCAGAGATGGTCACCCCATCCAATCTATCTTACAGGATTAGTAATGGAAACAATGTAGTTCTATCCTGGGATACAGTTAAATATGCGGAAGTCTATAATCTCTATCAGGTTTCCGAGGATGGACAGCTTACGTTACTAGCTTCTCCAACGAAGAAGGATTACACAATTACAAATTTGGCTGAAGGAAATTATCAATATGCTGTTTCCGCAGTTAACACATTATATGGAGATTCACCTACTTCAGCACCTATCATAGCTGAGGTGGTTCATCCAATGATGGTAACACCAAGCAACTTCAAATACTCAATTTCAAATGGGAATGACGTTACCTTTAGTTGGGGGTCGGTCCCTTTTACAACAGAATATAGACTTTATAAAATTACCGAAAATGGCAAAGAGCTTGTTGGAACAACAACTAATACGTCTATTAGACTGTCAAATGTTTCAGCAGGAAGCTATAAGTATGAAGTTCAGGCATTCAGTGACCGCTTTGGCGAATCCGTCGGTGGAGAAGGATTAACTGTCGTTTTGGATGAAATCACGATGGAGGCACCGGCCAATTTTTCATATCAATTATTAAATCTTAATGATATAAGGCTAACTTGGAATAGTGTTCCAAATGCCAAAGAATATAAAATCTATCAAATCATTGATGGTGAAAAACTATTAAAAAGTACAGTCTCAAATACTTCCATCACATACTCAAAGGCGGAAGCCGGGGATTATGAATTTGAAATTCATTCATACAATGATCGTTTTGGAGAATCAGTACAGGGTGCAAGAGTTTCATTAACGATTGATCACGTTGAAATGCAGTCACCAGGCAAAGTAACCTCCTATGTTAAAAATGGTAACGATGTTGTGGTGGAATGGGAACCAACTTCAAATACAACCAATTATTATGTTTACCAAGTGAAAGATGACGGGTCTAAGGTAAGAGTAAAGACAGTAACAAGTCCTTCGACAATCACTACTATTACAAATATGGCAGAGGGCAATTACAAATATGTAGTCCATTCCTATTCATCTCGATTTGGCGAGTCATTAGAGGGAACTGAAACAATCATTTCAGTTATTCACCCTGAAATGTCTGCACCTACTAATGTTACGAAGACAATTAAGAGTGAGACATCATTTAGTCTAGAATGGGATGCAGTGGAATATGCAACAACCTATAAGATTTATCAGATTGAAAATGAAGAAAAAGTTCTCAAGGCAACTACGAGTAGTACGAATAGAACCTTCTCGAATATGGCTGCTGGGGAATACGCTTATGAGATTTACTCTGTTTCTTCCAAATTTGGTGAATCTAAAATAGGTGCTCAAATAATTGTTACAGTAGAGGGACTGACAATTAAAGCACCAACAGATCCCAAGTTTGAAATCAGAAATGGAAACGATATTTTTCTTTCATGGACGGTTGCAGAGAACGCAACAAATTACAATGTATATCAGGTTATCGATGGAGAAAAGGTCTTTTTAAAAAATACAAGTTCAAAAACATTAACTATATCGAACCAACATGAAGGTGACTATCATTTCGTTGTTCATTCAAACTCTACGATTCATGGCGAATCGAAGTTTGGGGCCGAGATTTTAGTAAACTTAGTGCATCCAGAAATGGAGAAGCCGGCAAGTCTTAGCTATGTGTTGTCAAATGGAAATGATATTAAACTTTCGTGGGAAAAGGCAGATTATGCTGATTCTTATAATGTTTATGAGGTAATAGGTGTCAAAAAGGAACTCGTTAAAAAAGATATTACTTCAAATGTATATCAAATAAGTAATGTCAATGAAGGAAACCACATATATTTCGTTCAATCCGTAAGTAAACGTTTTGGGGAATCAGTAGAGGGAAGCATTGTTTCTTTAGATGTTCTATATCCAACAATGCAAGCACCGGAAAATCTAACAAAAACTATTTCGAATGGTAATGACATTCAATTAAAGTGGACGGCATCAGATTATACCAAGAACTACAATGTGTATCAAATTATTGATGGTGAAAAAGTATTACAAAGAACCGTAACTGGAACTAGTGTAAATTTTACAAATCAACCAGAAGGTGACTACGAATACGAGGTTCACTCATTTAGTGACCGTTTTGGAGAATCTCCAGAAAGTAGTGCGGTTTCGGTTACATTGGTTCATCCCATTATGCAGAAGCCTGAAAATGTGACAAATAGCATTTCAAATGGAAATGACATTGTTCTTAGGTGGGAAAAGGTAGAATATGCAAAAGAATACAATGTGTATCAGATTATAGATGGTGAAAAGGTATTCCAACGAAAAACTACAGGTACATCAACAATGTTCAGAGGTATGCCTGAGGGTGATTATGAATATGTTGTGCATTCTTATAGTGACCGTTTTGGAGAGTCTCCTGAAAGTACGTCGACAGAGTTAACACTGATCTGGCCAGAGGTACAGCCTACTCAACTAGTTGGAGTAATTAATGATATAAATAATATTACTTTGACCTGGTCAGCTGCTGATTGGGCAAATAAATACCGAGTGTATCAAATAACAAATGATAGTCGCAAACAGATATATGATGGTACAGCAAGAAGCTTAAAAGTTCATAATTTAACCGAAGATACACATTCCTTTGAAGTAATTGGGTATCACACTACTTTCGGTGAATCAGTGCCATCAAACCAGATTACAGAAAATATTATCTATCCAATCATGGAGCCACCAGTAGCAAACTTGAACTTAACAAGTGACACAAGTGCAAGAATTACCTGGGATTTCGTAACCTATGCAAATGGTTATAACATCTATGAGATTATTGATGGCGAGCAAGTTTTGATCGCTGAAAAGGTTAATAATTTGTCTTATACACTTAATAATCTTTCATATGCAAACCATGAATATATTGTTACTTCTGTTAGTAATTCATTTGGAGAATCAGTACCTTCAAATATTGTACTTGCTAAATTAATTATCGATGAGGAAGCACCTGTTACATCAATTAATGCACCGACCAACTGGGTTAATGAGAGTGTGGATGTTAGATTAACTGCTACCGATAATGAGGTAGGGGTTGAAAAGACATTCTATTCTCTAAATGATGGAGTATTCGTTGAAGGAACTTCTTTCTCTATAAAAGAGGAAGGTATTCACAAGGTTTCCTATTATTCTGTTGATAATGTCGGTAATACTGAAGAAGTAAAAACAGTTGAAGTGAAAATTGACAAGACAAAACCAACTACAATATCAAATGTTGAAGATGTATGGAACAATAAGGAGTTCCAAGTAGAATTAACAGCTTCCGACAACTTAAGTGGAATTGCAAAAACCTTTTATTCCTATGACGGTCTTATTTTTGTAGAAGGTAAAAATTTTACTGTTAAAGAGGAAGCGGTAAATCATATTTTCTTCTATAGTATTGACCAGGCAGGGAATAAAGAAGAAATCCAAACAATTGAAGTGAAAGTGGATAAAACAGCGCCGGTTACAACTTCTGATGTTGTAGAAGCTTGGGACAACAAAGATATTCAGGTTGAATTAACTGCAACTGACAGCTTAAGTGGCGTAGCTCAGACTTTCTATTCAGTAAATGGATCTGAGTATGTAGAAGGTACAAATTTTACTCTTAGTGAAGAGGGTATTACTGAGGTATCTTACTACAGTGTTGATGT
>NZ_JBALOP010000038.1:57567-57751 GCF_036962685.1 Bacillus sp. JJ1566
TTAACTGCAACTGACAGCATAAGCGGAGTAGCACAAACTTACTTTGCTGTGAATGGCTCAGATTTCGTTGAAGGCACAAGCTTTACTGTAAGTGAAGAAGGAATCACCGAGGTTTCCTACTACAGTGTTGACGTTGCAGGAAATGTGGAAGAAATCCATACAGTACTAGTTAAAATCGACAAAA
>NZ_JBALOP010000038.1:57867-65171 GCF_036962685.1 Bacillus sp. JJ1566
ATCACCAGTGACAACATCAAATGTAACAGATGTATGGAACAACAAGGAATTCCAGGTTGATTTAACAACGACTGACAACCTAAGCGGCGTAGCTCAAACATTCTATTCCGTAAACGGCTCTGAGTTTGTAGAAGGTATAAACTTTACTGTAAGTGAAGAAGGAATAACCGAAGTAACTTACTACAGTGTAGACGTTGCCGGGAACAAAGAAGATGTTCAAACAGTACAAGTAAAAATCGACAAAACAGCACCAACCATCGAACTAGATGTAGCTGATGAATATGCGTTAGGAACGGATTTAAAATTAACTTATATCGCAGCTGATAATCACTCCGGGATTGCACATGAACAAATGACTGTTAATGGCCAAATTGTTCAAAATGGTGGAAATGTGTCGTTCGATAAACCGGGTCAATATGTAATTGAAATTGAAGCAACAGATCACGCAGGATGGACAACAAAGGTTACAAAAACGATCCTTGTTTATATTCCAGCAACTGTTGAAGTATTGCCTAAGGTTATGAATGGAAATAAAGGTGCTTTCACAGTACAAGTATCGTTACCAATGGGCTATAGCCCTAAAGACTTTGATTTAGATGAAGTGACTCTTAATGGGGTTTCGGCTCTAACATCAAACAAAGGCTATTACCAACAAGCTAAAAAAGGCCAGTTCAAGTTTGAACGTCAAGACTTCTTCTGGGTTCGTGGTCAAATGACAATGAACTTTGAAGGAAAACTTGGTGACTTCGTAGTAAAAGGACAGGCTGATGTGAAAGTAATCAAATAATTTTAGAGGGGCATCTAATGTAGCTTTGCTACAGTGGGTGCCCTTTTTCGATATTATTATGTTTTTCTATTCAATTTAAAATACCAGCTATAAAATACCCATAATACATATAAGGTAGCGTAAATGGATAGCCAGGAAACATACCAGTCCCAATGTAGATAACGAATAAGGTCCGTGTATTTTTCAAATAGGACCTCCGATATGGTTAGTACTGTACAGAATCCACTTATATAGATAAACTTCCTCCAAAGCGTTTTTGTTCGTGGGTAATGGATACAAAAGAAAACACCGATAATAGGATAAACTAAGAATTCGAATAAAAAGCTTGTCCCATTGACGTCGGGGAGTTCTCTAACAGGGTATTCAAGTAAATGATATTCGACTGGGATTAGCCCAAGAGACCAAGTGATAAACTGTTGAAACAAAAAGGCGATACTCGCTTCTCTCCATTTACTCTTTGGGATATAAGCAAGTGACATGAAGGTACATGCGTAAATGATGTATAAAATCATATGATCCATCTTCATGGGTATCCAACCTTACCTGAGATTGGCTGCTCAATCACCCATAACACATAACGACGGCACAGCCATAGCTCAATTAAAAAATTAAAGAAACTTCTTATCATACTTTCCGGATTAACGGACATAATATTGGTAAATAATGACAATGTAAACATAGTCAAGAGAATGATACCAACCCAGAGCAAATAGTGAGTCAAACGTCTTTTATAAGGGGCATTTCTGGGGAAGCTCATTTGAAAAAAAACGGCGATGCTAGGAAAAACTAAAAATTCCATTGTAAAACTGACCTTGGTTGCATGTTTAAAAAATCGTACTGGAGATTCAAGTAAACCTGCATAAGTAAGCGCAATGCTAAAGACCCAGGTCAACATCTGAAAAAACAAAAAGGCAGCAATCGCTTCTCGTAGTCGGCTTTTAGGAACACCTTTCCAAAGTACAACTGGTAATACAATCCATAATAAAATAAGTACATAAAAGTCGAAATTCATATCTATCACCCTTTAAATTAATATGTGAGGCGATGTGAAAGTCTATCCGTTATCTTGTATTTTTATTAGTTTATATAATTTCCAATTTTACACAATAATCCATAACCATTTTGGATATACTACTACTGAAGAATTCTTCGAGTAATCTCATCTTAGAAACCACACAAGAACCATTCATAACTCGCCTTAGACATGCATATATTTTTAAACCTACACATATTGTTTACAAATTTACATGAATAGCAAAAAAGAAGGGCAACTGGGATAATTATGTCCATTTTGGTGCGACGATGAACCTGTCCCTGTGTCCCAATGGTCAAGCACCTGGGACAATGAACCTGTCCCCATGACCCACACAATATGTTAATAAATTCACATTTTCTTCATATTTTCTTTACGAAAAAGCAGGAATTGGGGAGGTGTCTGTAGAAATAGTACCTATAACCTTAATTTAAAAGAGGTTATATTGTTACACAGGTTGGTTACTCTAAAAAGGGTCTGGGCTGTGTCCAATGCATTAGAGTTAAAAGGAGGAGTTCATGTATGAATTACAACGTTCGTGGTGAAAACATTGAGGTAACTCCAGCATTGCGAGAGTATGTTGAGAAGAAACTAGGAAAGCTTGAACGCTATTTTGACAGCACTCCAGATGCAAACGTAAATGTTAACTTAAAAGTGAATAATGCAAAGGATCATAAAATAGAAGTGACGATTCCGATGCCACAGCTTTTGCTTCGTGCAGAGGAATCTCATGAAGATATGTACGCGGCAATCGACATTGTGACGGATAAGCTTGAGCGTCAAATCCGTAAGCATAAGACAAAAGTCAACCGTAAGCTTCGTGAAAAAGGGTCTACCAAGACAATGTTTGTTAATGGTGGAACTGGAACAGCAACGGCGGTTCAAGAAGCAGAGGATGAGGATTACGAATTAGTTCGTACGAAGCGCTTTGATTTGAAACCGATGGACAGTGAAGAGGCGATTCTGCAAATGAATATGCTTGGTCACAACTTCTTCGTTTTCACAAACGCAGAGACAAATACTACAAATGTCGTGTACCGCCGTAAGGATGGGAAATACGGCATTATTGAACCTAGCTAAATAACAATTTATAAAGAGTGCAGTCTAATCCATTAGGCTGCCTCTTTTTTGAGAAAAATAGGGGAAATCCCCCATAGCCAAAATACTTCACATCGTAGATAATACAAATGCGGGGAAACTCGCAATTTACCGATTTTTCAATAAAGCAGGGATATCTATGATTACTATTCTACAACCAACCCTTTCAAATATTGCGATTATTTTGTTCATGTATTTATGCATCAGCAACCTGGTGACGAATCGAAAATCGATTAACAAGTATCTATTTTCAACGAGCGTTCTCATCTTCACCTCTGCCTGCGTGGTATTTCTATTTTATTTGCCGATCCGCTACGATGGCTACCAGTTTGATCTTCGCCTTGTTCCTCTGGTGATCTTCACTCTTTTGTTGGGGTGGAAGCATGCGATTCCTACGCTTGTTATTGCGGTTAGCTGGAGGCTCGGCATGGGTGGAGTGGGGGCTATGCCCGGCGTGGTGTTCGGCATGATTCTCCCTGTTTTACTGGCTCTTCTTTTTCATAAAAAGGATCGAGCGATGCCAAGCCCAATTTCGTTAGTTTCTTTAATGACGGCTTGCTGGCTTGTTTCAGACTTGCCGATTCTTTTTCTTGTGCCGAATGGTGCGGAAGTATTCAGTGAAATCTATCTTGTACGGATTTTGGCACTCCAGTTATCCGCGTTTATTCTGTATTTTTTCATTAATCAGTTGGATAGAGAAGTGGTGTTAAAACGAAAACTGCGGTTTTATGCGGAACGTGACCCTCTGACTGGGCTTTATAATATGCGTTATTTTGAAAGTCGTATCAAAAAAGGGACAAGCTCTCATCAGAAGTATATCGTGATGATTGATGTTGATCATTTTAAAAAAATCAATGATACATTCGGTCACCTTAATGGTGATTCGGTTTTAATAAATGTAGCGACCACATTACTGAAACTTGTTCCGTCAGATCTTTCCCTACTCGGACGCTATGGTGGTGAGGAGTTTATTTTATATTTAGAGGTGGATTCGAAGGAACAGTTGATGAAAATTGTTTCTGGGATTCGTAGCGGGATTGAAAGAACACCGTTTTATGTGGAGAACCAGAAGCTTCAGGTAACGGTATCGATTGGGGTTTCCGAACTCACAGACCCGTCAAAACTATACCAAGCCATCGAAAAAGCGGACAACTCCTTGTATGCATCAAAGCAAAATGGCAGGAATCAAATTAGTTATGCGATGTAAGTATCCTGCGGGGTACTTTTTTTGTTGTCTAGCTTCAGCTACTCAAGAGCATTAATCGACAGTCTGGCGCCTAGCATTTTTTGCTTTGTCGAATCCCCTCACATCAAGAAACCCGATAATATTTTACCCTTGTCCTTTTTAGTGGTAAAATAGAAGATATTTCGTTTTTGTTTTTAAAAAATCATTCAGCTTACAGCTGGTGTGAATTTACGATAGAGGAGCGTACATAATGCTTGGAATTTTAAACAAAGTTTTTGATCCAAACAAACGCACAATCAAGCGATTGGAATCACTTGCTGATAAAATTGAGGCACTTCATCCTGAAATGGAGAAGCTTTCGGATGAGGCCCTTCGCAACAAAACCGAAGAGTTCAAGGAACGTTACCAAAAAGGTGAAAAACTCGATGATATACTCGTTGAAGCTTTCGCTGTTGTTCGTGAAGGTGCAAAGCGTGTGTTGGGTCTGCACCCATACCGCGTGCAGCTAATGGGGGGGATTTCCCTTCATGAAGGAAATATTTCCGAGATGAAAACAGGGGAAGGTAAAACGTTAACTTCCACAATGCCTGTTTATTTAAATGCAATCACTGGTAAAGGCGTTCACGTTGTTACTGTCAACGAATACCTTGCTAGCCGTGATGCGCATGAGATGGGGCAGCTTTATGAGTTTTTAGGTCTATCGGTTGGATTGAACCTAAACTCTATGTCTCGTGAGGAAAAAATTGAAGCCTACCGCGCTGATGTTACGTACGGTACGAACAATGAGTTCGGTTTCGACTATCTTCGTGATAACATGGTCCTTTATAAGGAACAAATGGTGCAGCGTCCGCTTTATTTTGCCGTAATTGACGAGGTTGACTCGATTTTAATTGATGAGGCGCGTACACCGTTGATTATTTCCGGCTCCGCTCAAAAATCAACATCGCTTTACGTTCAGGCAAACGGATTTGTGACCACTCTTAAAAAAGAAGAAGACTACACCTATGATGAAAAAACAAAGGGTGTTCAGCTTACTGAAGAAGGAATTTCAAAGGCTGAAAGAGTATTCGGCATTGAAAACCTGTTTGATATTCAAAATGTGACCTTGATTCACCATATCAACCAAGCGTTAAAAGCGAATGCAAGTATGCATCGTGACATTGACTATGTGGTTGATGAAGGGGAAATCGTCATCGTTGACCAGTTCACAGGTCGTCTGATGAAGGGACGTCGTTATAGTGAAGGCCTTCACCAAGCGATTGAGGCGAAGGAAGGCGTCGAAATTCAAAATGAGAGTATGACGCTTGCGACGATTACGTTCCAAAACTACTTCCGTATGTATGAGAAGCTTTCAGGTATGACAGGTACAGCGAAGACGGAGGAAGAGGAATTCCGCAACATTTATAATATGAACGTTGTTGTGATTCCAACAAACCGTCCAATTGCTCGTGATGACCGTCCTGATTTAATTTACAAATCAATCGAAGGAAAGTTCCGCGCGGTGGCCGACGATATCGCTGAGCGCCATGCGAAGGGACAACCTGTCTTAGTTGGTACAGTTGCGATTGAGACGTCTGAAATTATTTCGAAGTTTTTATTGAAAAAAGGCGTGAAGCATAATGTCTTGAACGCGAAAAACCACGCGCGCGAGGCTGAAATCATTGAAAATGCGGGTGAAAAGGGTGCCGTAACGATCGCGACAAACATGGCTGGTCGTGGTACTGACATCAAGCTTGGCGAAGGTGTCAAGGATCTTGGTGGTCTAGCGGTTATTGGTACAGAGCGCCATGAGAGCCGACGTATCGACAACCAGCTTCGTGGACGTTCAGGTCGTCAAGGGGACCCTGGTGTGACGCAATTCTATCTATCGATGGAAGATGAGCTCATGCGCCGCTTCGGTTCTGACAATATGAAAAATATGATGGAGCGTCTTGGCATGGATGATTCCCAGCCAATCCAAAGTAAAATGGTCTCAAAAGCGGTTGAGTCTGCGCAAAAACGCGTTGAGGGCAATAACTTTGATGCTCGTAAACAGCTTTTACAATATGACGATGTACTTCGTCAGCAACGTGAGGTAATTTACAAACAGCGTTTCGAGGTTCTTGATTCCGAGAATCTTCGCGAGGTTGTTGAGAATATGATTAAGTCTTCTTTAGACCGTGCTGTTCAAGCCCATACTCCAAAGGATGAGGTGGAGGAAGACTGGAACTATAAAGGAATCATTGATCATGTCAATGCGAACCTTTTATTTGAAGGCGATGTGACCGAGAACGATCTTCGCGGAAAAGAGCCAGAGGAAATGTCCGAACTCATTTTTGCAAAGGTTAAACAGCGCTATGATGAAAAAGAAGCCCAAATTGAGCCAGAACAAATGCGTGAATTTGAACGAGTCGTTGTGCTTCGTTCTGTCGACAGCAAATGGATGGACCATATCGACCAAATGGATCAGCTTCGTCAAGGAATTCATTTGCGTGCATACGGTCAAACGGACCCACTTCGCGAATACAACTTTGAAGGCTTTGCGATGTTTGAAAACATGGTTGCTTCCATCGAGGACGATGTGGCGAAGTTTGTGATGAAGGCGCAAATCCGTAACAATCTGCAGCGTGAAGAAGTGGCGAAGGGCCATGCCGTTCAACCAAAAGAAGGCGGCGAGGAAAAGCCGAAGAAACGCCCAGTTCAAAAAGCCGTTAACATCGGCCGTAACGACCCTTGCTACTGTGGTAGCGGTAAAAAGTTTAAAAACTGTCACGGTAAATAATGGGTCAAAGGGACAGGTCCCTTGACCCAGATGAAGATAACTTTTGGATAGGTGAGAGGTAAGCTCTCACCTTTTCCTTCGAAAAAAACCGGGACTAATAAGAAAAGCACAAGGCGCCTGTCTATCGGCGACAAGCACAAGAAAAGCGCTGACAGAAGGCGTTTTTTGCCTTCAGAAGCGATTGGCTTGTGACCTCGAGCCGATGGCGCCTGGGAGCTAGACAACAAAAACTAAGTGCGGTATTTTTATACTTAACAATCTAACAAAAAAATGAGTAAGATAATCAAGAAGGATTCATTATATAACTATATTCAGTCAGGGACTAAATATAGTAAAGCCTCTAGCGGATGCCACGATTTTTGAAAAAGAAATTTTTCGAGCCTAAGATCAAAGACTAAGATCGCCACTTCAACGTCTTTGTGACCCACCTCGTGTGGGC